>JBFJVP010000036.1:0-13263 GCA_041624075.1 Thermoplasmatota archaeon
CAACGTCCTCGCCCTGCGCGGTTTGCAGGTATTCGCCGTAGAACACATTCTCGCCCGTCGCGGGATCCCGCGTGAAGGAAACGCCCGTGGCGCAGTCGTCACCCATGTTGCCAAAGACCATCATCTGGACGTTGACGGCGGTGCCCATGTCATCGGGGATCTTGTTCAGGCGCCGGTACGTGACGGCTCGCGGCGTGTCCCAGGACTTGAACACTGCCTCGATGGCGAGCATCAACTGCTGCTTGGGATCCTGGGGAAACGGCTGGCCCGTCGCCTCAGCAATCAGCTGCTTGTATTCCTCGCACAGCCCCATGATGGGTTCCGCCGGTAGATCTTGGCCGCGCTCGACGCCTTCGCGCTCCTTCATCGCGAAGTACCGTTGCTCGAAGGCCTTGTGTTCCATGCCGAGGACCACGTCCCCGAACATGGTCAGGAAGCGCCTGTAGGAATCGTAGGCGAAGCGCGGGTTGCCGGTCGCCGTCGCCAGTCCCTTGACGGTGTCGTCGTTGAGGCCCAGGTTGAGTACCGTGTCCATCATGCCGGGCATGGAGATGGCGGCACCCGAGCGCACCGACACCAGCAACGGGTTGGCTGCGTCGCCGAAGACCGCCCCGGCCTTCTGCTCCAAGTCGGCCAACGCGGTCATGACTTCAGCGTCAAGGCCGGCCGGCATCGACCCAGCGTTCTGGTACTCGATGCATGTCTGGGCCGTGACCGTGAAGCCCCCGGGAACCGGAAGGCCAATGCGGCTCATTTCAGCCAAGTTGGCGCCCTTGCCACCCAAGACATCCCGCATCTGCCTGGTACCTTCTTCGAAGGCGTAGACACGCTTGCCGGCCTCCTGCTGTGCCACGATCGTGGCGTCGACTCCGGTCACGAGTCGGGGACCGCCGTCCCGTCAAAAGGTTGATCGGCGGGGGCCTCGGCGCAGCTTGGCAGCCTCCAGCAGCTCGCGCCAGCCCCGCGCCCGGCCGAAGTGCAACGCGGGGAGGTACACGAGGGCCCCGGCGGCGGCCTGGGCCAGTAGGACCCAGAGCGCGAAGTGCCCTGTCAATTGGTCGCCCACCCACCATGCGGCACCCAGCATGGGCACGGCAGCAGCCAGGGGCGGCGCAAACGCCCGCGCCAGGTCGCCCAGGGGGAAGTCGATCAGCCGAGCGGCCAGCATGACTTGGGGAATGCCGTTGGCGAAGGCGACGATCATGAGCGCCCATGCGACGCCCTCCAAGCCCCACTGGACGCCGATGACAATTCCCGCAATGGCAACCACGCGCGCAACGAGGCCCAGTTTGAGTTGAAGGTCCGGTCGGCCCTGGCTGAGAAACAGGTTCCCAAACAGGTTGCGGATGACGACTGCCAGGCTGGCGACCGCCATGAGCCGGAGCAGGGGCGCCACGTCCGTCCACTGGGGGCCAAACAGCGTGAGCGTGAACGCATCGGCCACCACGGTGAGGCCCAGGGTCGCCGGAACCGCCATGACCGCCGTAACCCGGAGGACCTTGGCATGGGCCTTGCGAAGAACGGGGTGATTGTCCTGGGCCTTGGCGTACGCCGGAAACAGGACGCGGCTGACCATGCTGCCAAAGTTGGCGACCGGCTGCAACAGAATCGCATAGGCTCGGGTGTAGATGCCCAGCAGCGTCGTCCCCAGCAGCTTACCGATGAGCAAGTTGTCCAGGTTGTAACTCCAGTAGGCCATGACGCGGGAGCCAAAGGCGTTGGCACTGAAGTGCAGCAACTCTTTCAGCGCCGCTCCCGACGGCCGCCCCACGGGTCGCCACGAACTGGTCCACCACAACAGGACGCCGGACACAACGGGTAGAGCAACCACTTGGGCCACCAGCGCCCACGGGCCGTAGCCGCTCCATGCAAGTGCAATGGCCAGTGCCGTGGAGACACCCAAGCCCGCCAATTCGATGATCGTCAAGGCTCGGAACTGCAAATCCTTCTGTAGGATGCTTCGTTGCACAATGTTGAACGACGACAACAGCAACGCAACACTGGTAAAAAGCGCCAAGTCCACCAGCAAGGGCTCCTTGAAGAACCATCCCAACAGCGGCGCGGACGCGGCGAAGAGAAGCGTCAGCAAGCCGCCGACGGCGACGTTGAACCAGAATACGCTGGTGGCGTGTTCCTGCTTCAAGTCCTTGCGTTGGATGAGCGCCGCGCCAAAGCCGAACGTGGCGAAGATCTGGATGAACTGCTGGAACACCAGCACCATGGCGACCAGGCCGAAGGCCTCCGGCGTCAGTAGCCGAGCTAGGACGACGATCTGAACCAGCTGAAGCACTTGGCGGCCAACCTGCTCAAGCATGGTCCAGCGGATGCCGCGGATGGCTCGGCCCTGGAGGCCCTCCTGCGCGGCTGCGGCGCCGATGATGTCGCTCACGCTGACGGCTTCGGTTCCCTAAAGCGGGGGCCCAGCCGCTTGCCAAACGGTTGCCCGGCGATGATGCTGTTCTCAGGGAACGACTCCTTGACGAGCGTGTTGAGCAAGATCGCGCAGTGGTGCGGGATGTGGACGCCTGGCAACACGACAGCCCCAGCGGCGAGTCCCGTGTTCTCCCCAATGACAATGGGACCAACGTACATGTGCTGCCACTTCGGGTCGCCCCGGGGCGTCACCAGGTAGTTGGTGTTGGATGGGTCCGCGTCGCTGCCGGCCGTGTTGGTGATGGAGTAGATGCGCACGTTGGCCGCAAATCCCACCAGATCGCTGATGTGGACGCCGCCGGCGCCAAGGATCAGGGAGTAGGGCCCAAGGTGAACGCTCTTGCCGATGTGCACATAGCCCGGTTCCCCATCATAAGCCGGGTTTGGGAAGTCGACGCGGGGGCGGCCCAGGGTTTCGGGGCCAGCGAGAATCATGACGCCCCGATCCACCCAGGCATTGTCATCGATGCTGATATACTGCGGGTTCTCGAAGTACACGCCAGGGTCGATGCGCACGTTCTTGCCCAAGTGCTTGAGCTGCTTGCGCCAAAACTTCCGGCGCAGGTTGTAGCCCGCCTCACCCGGCATATACGTAACAACCAGTTCCCGCAAACCACGGGCGGAGTTTCTCAATTTTTGAATCGTGCCCATGGTTTCAACAGCCCCGGGAAATTGATGCAACGCGCCACAGCCTCGTCGGCGTTGGGGCAACCCTCCACCGGCCGGTTACCGGGGTGGAGGTTGCTGCGAAACCAATCGCCTGGCAGTACGCCGACTTCGCTCACGGCCCACCGCCTTTTGACCTTTCTTTCCGGGGGCACCAGCACCGGATACCGTACATACACCGGCTCGGCACCCCGGCCGGGTCGTGGAACCTGGAAACCCTGCCGCGTACACCAGGCCTCGATGCGGCGCGCGTTGGCGCGGCGGCGGGCGTTAAGCGCATCCAGCTTACCCAGTTGACGCAGCCCCAGAACGGCCAGCGGGGCAGGCAACGGATGGTAACCCTGGCTGGGCGCCCCGCCCTCATGCTCATCATCCAGGGTGGAGATGACGGCATGGGCGTCGAAGTAACGCTGGAACCGTTTTTCGCGTCGCCGCGGCCGCAGGGTGCGGTAGCGCTTCCACAGCAAATCGACCATGGCAAGCAGGCGATCGACTCGCTCTGGGGGCACTGGGGGCAGGCCGGCCTGGTACGTTCGCAGACGCTCGACCAGCACCGGGTCGTTACTGGTCGCCACACCGCCTTGAACCGTGGTGAACGCCTTAGACACCTCGCTAGAATAAATGGCCAAATCCCCAAAATTACCGATCCGCGTGCCGTCGACGGCAGCGCCAGTCGACTGGGCGCAATCCTCAATGACCCACAGGCGCCGCTGACGCGCCCAGTCGACGATGCGCCGGGTGTCGCGGGCTGGAATCCCGTAGAGGTGCTGCAGCAAGACCGCCTTCGTGCGGGGCGTCACGCGTCGCGTCATGGAATCGAAGTCGGGCCCGAACGTGTCCAACTCAATGTCACAATAAACCGGCGCAACTCCCGCGTTCTCGAAGGCGTTGGGCACCACAGTGCAAGTGTAACCCGGCATGATGACTTCATCACCCGGCTCCAGCCCGATGGCATCGACGCAAGCCGCCAATGCCACGCGCCCAGCAATGAAGCTGACCGCGCCGCGGCTGCCATTCCACTTGGCAAACGCGTCCTCGTACGCTTCCACATCGGCCTGCCCGGGCACGGCCGCGCCCGACGCACGGAGATCCCGCCGCAGCCGCCGGGCCAAGAGCCTGTCCCCCCGATCCAGGGTCATGGCCACCAAGCTGTCAAAGCGGTGCAAGCCCAGCAAGGCGTTGCCTGCGCGGCGACCCCAGCCAAACGGGGCGTCTGGTTTCGGGAGGCTCATGCGATGCAGGCCTTCACGGCGGCAATCACATCAGCCACGTCGGCATCGCTCAGCTTGGGTCCAAGAGGAATGCTGACAGTCTGTCGACCAACTCGCGTGGCCTCAGGATAATCCTCGGGCCGCCACCCAAACGTCTGCTGATAGTACGGGTGCTCAGTCATGGCAAGATAGTGCACGCCCACACCCACTCCCTCGGCCGTCATGCGACCCATGAAGCCATCGCGATCCACGCCCGCCTCAGCCTCATCGATCATCAAGGTGTACAAGTGGTACGCGTGGCGCGTATTGGGCTCTGGGGGCGCCGGCGTCCCCACCGGCAGGCCGGCGAAGGCCGCGTCGTACTGGCTCCAGATCTCCTGCCGCCTAAGCCAGTTCTTCTCCACGCGCTCCAGTTGATGAATACCGATGGCCGCCTGCAGATCCATCAGATTGTACTTGAAGCCGGCCGCCACCACACCGTAGTGCTTGTAGCCCTCGCCGCCAAACCGCTTCCACGCATCGCGTGTCATCCCATGCAGGCTCAACGTCTTGATCGCCTGGTGATCCTCCTCGCTCTGGGTGGCAACCGCGCCACCCTCGCCCATGACCACGTTCTTGGTCGCGTAGAAACTGAAGCACCCAAAACGGCCAAACGTACCCGCCGAGCGGCCCTTGTACGTCGTCTCGATGGCGTGAGCAGCATCCTCAATCAGCGTAAGCTCGTGATCATCGGCCAACTCCATGAGTGGATCCATGTCACACGAGCGACCAGCAAAATGCACCGGCAGAAGAGCCCGAGTGCGCGGCCCAATCTTCTCCGCCACCCTCTCCGGGTCGATGTTCATCGTAACCGGATCGATGTCCGCCAACACCGGCTTGCCGCCCGCGTGGATGATCGCATTGATGGTCGCACAGAAGGTCATCGGCGTCGTGATCACTTCGTCGCCCGGCTGGATGCCGCTGGCAACCAGCGACATGTGGAGCGCCGCCGTGCAACTGCTAACCCCCGCCACATGGGGCGCCGACTTGTACGCCGCTAGCGCCTCCTCGAAGCGGGCAACCTTGGGGCCGGTGCCCAGCCAGGCGCTGCGCATGGTCGCAACTACCTCATCGATCTCGTCATCGAGAATCTCGGGTTGGCCGAAGACCAAGAAGTTGTCCTTGGAACGAATGGGCGCCATGACTACGGGCAGCCAGGTCGATCCAAGGCTTCAGGGCTTCGTTTGGACACCTGCCACGCGTGGCCTGCTTGCTCGGCTTCACGAGGGCTGTTGACCCACGGTTTTGGGCTGCCTCAAGAGGAGATGAGGTTGACGTGGATCCCAGCGCGCCCTGGAAGATACGGCGCTGGTGTTAAGACGCCAACCAAGCGGCCCACGGCGTTCCTTGATTACAGGGTCGATTCATCCATTCGCCACGTCGGCTCACAGTAGGGCCCGACCAGCCCGAACAGCTGTCGCCCTTCAGGTGGAAGGTTACTCACCAGCGCAACGACGCGCACTTCCCAGTTGACTAGCGAGCCAGTCCCGCTCACCTCAACGGTTGCCTCTGTGGCGTCACAAACCCGCCCGGCTCCATAATTCTGCCACCGCGCTTCACCGACATCCAGGTCGTTGAAGGCACGGAAAATGTTACGCATCGGCCCTGTGAAGGGCATGCTCGCGCTCAGGTTTGCCGCAGTGATTGTGAAGTTGACCGAGGCCGGGGTGGGGCCGGATTCGACGAACAGACCGATGCCCGTGACATTTGCGGGCAGGGGCCATGTGTGGCTGGCGCCGAACTCCGGCTGCCACGGATCAAGAATAATCGGGCAACCCGCGACATACTCCGGGTCCTCACTCGTTGCCGTAAGACAGAGGTTGACCTCGAATGTCGAGGAGGCGAGAACTTGTGGTCCAGTTGGTGCCGTTGCGCATCCGGCCATCGCCATGCTGAATAGTAAGACGGTTACCGGACCCCACAGAGGAGAAAGGCGGAAGGTACTCACGGGCCATTGTATAGCAGGACCGCTCTTAAGTGGCGTCGAACACACGTTGGCCTAATTTCGCTGCGCTGGCAAGGATCGTCGCTTGTACGCCGGTATCGTCTGCTTCGCCAAGTGGCATGCCGAAGCACAACTGCACCGGCGTGAATCCGGGGTCCATGATTGGGATGGCAGTTTGGAGTGCGGCGGCCGCCCCCGGAATGCCCGCGCGATTCACGATATGTGTCTTGCCACACAAGGAGAACCACGTGAGTTCTCCTGCAATGGTGGCGGCACCTTCCCAGGAACCTTCGTGGTGCGTTGGGCATTCTGTCGGATAAATGTAGAAACATGAATCCGAATCATGCGCTTCAGCATCGTTGGCGTCCGCGCGAGTTGATGCGATCCGCGGCCCCAACCCAGCATAATGCTCCACTGCCGTCACGTACTCCCCGCCGCAGGCAATATTGGTGTGATAGCTGGCATGAGCAGTCGTCTTAGCATGGAAGAAGATGAACGCCCAGAAACCGGTTGTCGTAACCGCCGCCTTTGCCACAACCTCAATTGCGCACGAGCCTCCCAGGGTTTGACAGACCCGGGCCCTCGGCTGCGTGGGTGCCGAGTCTTGCCCAGGCACGGCCGGAGCCTCCGAGGATGCAGTCGCCCCCGTTCCTGCTTGCTCGACGGGCACGTCCATCGGCACCTGTACGGTGAAATCGAACCGCTCGACCGTGATTTCGATCCAGTCGCCATCATCCTGCGGGCGTTCGAAATAGATGGGCAAGCCACGCGAGGAAACCGCATCCGGAACCTTCCCGGACTGGGACGAGGAGTCCGACGCGGCCACGAATCCAGCCAGCCGCTGGACCGGCCCACCGGTCATGATGTCGTCACATGCTTTGGCAGCGGCGTTGGCGCCAACTCCCAGGGAACTGGCTGGCGTCGCGGACAGTGCCATCAGTAGTACGGCTACAGCCGCAGCAAAATATCTCGTTTTCATCGTATCTATCCTGCGGGGCCGAGGCCTCGCAAGCTAGGAAAGCTAGGCACCCTTACGAAGTGCCACGAACGCGCCAAGGCTTGTTCGATTTCACTGCGGTGCGGCGTCGCGACGAAGCCAACGGGGCTGTTAGGGGCGTGTGGGCGTCGGCGGATAGGCACGGTGCTGTCTGCCCGTGGCAGGCATTCATCGTCGGAAGGAGGGATGGCCTAAGGGGCGCAGTCGCTCCGCCGCACGATGCCGGCTAGGAGCCTTGGTCCAACAATGCCAGGTCGGCGGGGTGGAGGTTGACGCTGGAGTAGCGGCCTTGGGCTGCCCCGTATTCGATGGCGTAGGGCGAATGGGGTGGCGGTACATCCTTTGGGGTGAGTAGTTGGATGTACGTTGGTTCCAGGAGTCCATCGCGGGACTCGGTGATGCGCAGGGCGACGGCAGAGGGCTCGGCGTGTTGCCAGCCGCCCGGCGGCGCTATTTGTGCGCTGACAGGGTCGCCCACGGGCCCCGGGCCGGACCGGGCCTTGGAGCACGAGAACGGCTGCGCCAGGCCGGTGCGTTCGATGAGTTCGAAGGCCGGTCCAAGCAGTTCGTCGTCCCGCACGACGTAGTCGTAACGCGTGACTTCCTGGTTGCTGGAGGCGACCTCGGCCCGGAAGCGATGCTCGAATGGCTGGGGCAAGACGCCCCGTCTGGACGCGCGGCCATCTGGAGTAATCTCGAATCTTACGACGCAGCCCTGTTGTAGGGCCGCGTGCGCCCCGGGTTGGTTTTCCGCGAGGAAGCCCAGCGCCTGGGCGAGGGTCCATGGGGTGCCGAAGGCCAGGACGTCGTGGTCGGCGACGGGAAGCGGCCCAGCCGGCCAGGCAGCAGCTGGCGGCGGCGGCCGCGGCCACGGGGCCATTTCTGGCAGGCTCGTGCCCCATTGGATGTCGGAGCGACTTCCGTTCATCGCTCGTTCCCAACTCAAGTCCCATGCCTCGAAACGGATCGGAATGGCTTCCTGTGGCGGGTAGTGGAAAGTCCCGGAAAGGCTCACGTATTCGACTGGGGCGTGGCTTGGCGCAGTAACGGTCACGAGGGTGTCGCCGGAGCCTCGGTCCACGTCGATCGACGCGCTGGTCGGCAAGTCTGGGAGGAGAATGCCCAGCGGCGGCCTCAGGGGCGCGCTTGGCCACCATGCCTCCGTGCGGGGTGCATCGTCAAAGCCAAATGGCGTTAGATCCCGATCGCGGCGGATCACGAAACCGTCTCCGTCCAGGAAGAACGTGGTGACGGCCGGCGCCCCGTCGCGCAATCGGGTGATCTCGACAGGTATCGCCAGCCGCGGGGTCAAGTCGGAGTCTGCGACGTTCCGCGGCCAGAGCATGCGAACTTGCAAATCTTCGCTGCCATCGACTGCAAAATTGGCCTCGAAGGTGCGCCACGTGGCATCCCGGAGCTCAAGTTGTGCGCTGCTGATGCAGCCGGCAAGCGTCAAGCATGCCAGGGTTGCGGTCATCAATGCCGACCGCGCCATGAATGGCTTCCATCTATCCTGGGGTGAAGGGGTCATCGCAATCGGCCTCCATGGTGCCCTGTGTTTCAATGTCATCATAAACGGTGGAATGAGCGTAGCCCTTGCCGTTGGAGACGCAGTTCTCCGAGTCGACCTCAATCCAGCCATGTTCGATGTCCTGGGCCATGCATTCGTATTCCAGGGCGGTCACGAAGCAAGTGTCATGGAGGGCGCCGATGGACGATGAGGCTGTCACGTCGAGCCTGGTGGAGCCGCCGAATTCAACGAAGACGGTGCTGCGAGCCACGACGCGGAAGCATTTGAAGTCGGGAAACGGTGGGCTGCCATTGCATTCGATTTGATCAACAGTTGGTGTGGCCGTGACGGCTCCTTCGATGCAGTACGTTCCCAGCTCGTTGCAGTGCGCGGGCGTTTCCAGGTGGTCTCCATCGGCGGCCACGGGAGCGGCCGCGAGCAACGCAGCGATCGCCAGCATGGGCGACAGCAGGTTTCGTTTGACCATACGGTGGTATCGCCGCCCCGAAAATAATGTTTCGCAGTGGGTGATGAATTATCTAGCGGGTTCGCAGTCGACCCGGATTGCCCCATTTCCGACAACCTTGGGTTCAACCCCGTGTAGGACCGCGAATCTTGCATCGATCGCCCGCATAGGCTGCGCATTGCACTGCCTTGTCGTGATCGCCCTTGAACTCCCAGACACGATACCCAAACGCTTCGCCTGCCCACCCGCGCACCTGTGGAAGGCCCCCTTTGCCCATGAAAAAGTGGCCCAAGCGGCAAGCCACCCGAACGATCGGTCTTGCCTGCTTCGAACTCTGGCACGGCACGACGTGACGGGCTTCGTTGCCGTCGTCGGGGGCACGAAACGAACCGCGTCCTGGAAGCAACGGGTCGGCCCGCCCCACCCTTGGCTGGGTGGCCTACCCCGGCAGCCTCAGGCCTTTGCCAGGTGCCCCTTCTCAAGTAGGTACGCGTCAGCAGCCTCGCGCCACGGCCGCAGCTTCGACCCCAGCAATTCCGCCAATCGATCGGTGCAAAGGGCTGCGTTCGTGGGCCTGGCAGCGGGGCTTGGCCATGTGCTTGCGGGCACTTCGTTGACAATGACGTCGGGGTAGACGCGCTTGACGGCGTGGCTGGCCAGGGCGTGCCACGTGCAACTCTCCGGGTTGGTGACGTGCACCACGCCCGTTGCGTCAAGCTCCGCCAGCTTCAGAATCGCGTCGGCGGCATCCATCGTGTACGTGGGCGTCATCCATTGATCGCTGACCACCTTGAGGGGGCCACCGCCGGCGGCGTGCTTGAGGATCGTTTCAATGAAGTTGCCGCCCTTGCCGCGCGCGCCGCTAACACCAAAGAGGCTGCTGACGCGGCATACCAGGCTGTCGGCTGCGGCCAAGCGCGTTGCGTGCTCGCCGGCGAGCTTGGAGGCCCCGTACACGTTCAATGGGCTGGGCAGATCGCCTTCCAGGTAGGCGTGGTCTGCGGTGGTGGGCCCCGCGTCCGGCTGCTTGGCGCCGTCAAACACGTAGTCGGTGCTGACGTAGAGGACCCTGGCGCCGATCTCGCCCGCAGCCCGCGCCACGTTGAGGGCGCCAACGCCATTGACTTGGAAGGCATCGGCGGGGTCCTCTTCGCACCGATCCACTTGGTGGAACGCGGCGCAGTTGACAACCACATCCGGTTCGACGGCGGCCAAGGCACGCTGGACGCTGGCCGGGTCCTTGACCTCAACCTCGTCGTGGCCTAGCGGCTGGATAGTCCGTCCGTCCCGGGCAGCGACCTTCATGATGTCCGTGCCAAGTTGACCGGTTGCACCCAGCAATGCGATTCGCTTCATGGGCCCGGCACCGGGGAGCGGGGGATGAATGTGACGAACTCCGCTTCGAGCCAACAGAGCGCTCTGATTTCATGGTTGGATAATCTTACCAGCAACCTTAACCATGCCATGGTCCCGTCGGCTTCATGCAGATGGACCCGTTGCCCCGGCGGCGCATCCTGGACTATGTCCGTGGAAACCCGGGGGCCACGTTTCGTGAAGTGCTGCGCAACACGGGGTTGTCCGATGGCGCCGGCCGCCACCATGTCAACGTCCTCGTCAGGGAAGCTCGGGTTCTCGAACGTACACATAGATCGACGCTCAGGTACTTCGAGAATGCGGCACCGTTTCGGGACCACTGGCGCGCCGTGGTTTTGCTGCGCGAACCCGAATTGATGGCGATGCACGGCTGGATTGCCACCAATCCGGGTTGCACCCAGAAAGATATCCTGGCATGGGCGGCCGAGGTGCCGGGCTGGAGCCGTTCGACGACGCAGCATCGGCTCAAGCGGCTAGTCGACGAAGGCCTGCTGACGCTGAAGCCCCACGGTCGCTTCAAGCGGTATTCATCTGCGCCGATGGCCGGTGATGTTCCCGCCCCTTTGCTGTGCCCCGAGGGTGGAGCGCAGGCCCAGCCAGGCACGCGAGCCCCGGCACCCGGCTGATCCGCCTCCGTCCTGGTCCGGCCCCGAAGGCGGCGCCAATAGACCAGCGACACTTTCAATCACTACCCCAGTGGAGCCTTGTGAAGTGGCCTCTGCTGGCATTCGTCTTGCTGGCATTCCTACCTCCTGTGGATGCCCACGGCGTGGACGATGACGACGCGGGTTTTTTGCAGGACAGCGAAGGCTTGGCCATCGGGCCCTTCCTGTACCTGGGCGCCAAGCACATGGTAACCGGGTACGACCACCTCCTGTTTCTGGTCGGCGTCATCTTCTTCCTGTACCGCATGAAGGATGTGGTGCTCTACGTCAGCATGTTCACCCTCGGCCACAGCGCCACCCTGCTTCTCGGCGTGCTGGCCGACATCCCCGCCAACGCGTACCTGATCGACGCCATCATTGGCGCCAGCGTCGTCTACAAGGGATTCGACAACCTGGGGGGCTTCAAGCAGACCCTGGGCTGGCAGCCCAACACCAAAGTCGCTGTGCTGGTGTTCGGGCTATTCCACGGCTTCGGGCTGGCAACCAAGGTCCAGGAGTTGGGCCTGTCCGACGACGGCCTGGTCGGCAACCTCATCGCCTTCAACGTGGGCGTCGAGGCCGGCCAGATCCTGGCCTTGGGCGGCATCATCATCGCCATGGACTTCTGGCGCCGCCATCCATCCTACCTCCGCCACGCCATGGCCACCAACATCCTCCTCATGGTCGGCGGCTTCCTGCTCATCGGCTACCAACTCACCGGCTACTTCACGACGTGATCCCATGACCGAGCCCTCCCCGCCTCCTGAATTCCACGCGCCCTCCAAGCGCACCCTGGTGGAAGCCACCGCCATCGCCGCAGCCATCGCCGCCGTCGTCCTGGTGCTCTTCATACTGCCCGCCGAGTACAACATCGACCCCACTCGCTTCGGCGAGGCGATCGGCATCAAGGGCATGGGCGCCGGCGACGGGCCAACCCAAGCTGCGGCTAGCGTCCACAGCGCCCAGGATGCACGGTTCGTTAACCACACGGTCAGGCTAACGTTGCTAGCCGGAGAATCACTGGAGTACAAACTCGCAGTGGCCGAAGGCGCCGGCTTCGTGTACTCCTGGAAAGCCTCCGCCAGCCTCTACTACGACCTGCACGGCGAAGCCTCCGACGGCAACGGCTTTGCTTCCTACCAAACCGGCACGCAGCGCAGCGGCAACGGCATGCTCAATGCGCCCTTCGAAGGAAGTCACGGCTGGTACTGGCGCAACGACGCACCAGTTGCCGTCACGATCGAACTGAGCGTGGCAGGGCACTACGAAGTCATTGGCGTGGTTTGAGGGGGCACGACCAGCCGGTAGTTGGGTCCGACGCAGTCGGGCATCAGGCCCTCGAAGAGAGCTCGTTGCCCGTCAGAGAATCTTCCCATCCATTTCGACGACTTGCATGCGCTGGTGCCACTCTTCGAGGGCCTCGTACCACTGGACGGTCTTGGTCTCGGGGCCATCGGTGACCTCGCCGGCCTTCAGCGCGTCGTAGATCTCCTTGGCGCCAACTTCAGGGGTGACTTCCGCCTTCCAGTTGAGCGTCGACTTGATCTTGTTGAAGCCCACCTGGTAGCTGCGGTGGTCGGGGTCGCCGTACCAGTCCTCGACGAAGTAGCTGCCGGACCCCGGCCACGCGCCCATCCGAGAAAGTCCCGGGGCTCAAGTAGCCCATGCTGCCTCCCACGTCGATCGTTGAGCGGCTGACCCACGCGTCTGGCGAAACCAAGTCGGGCCCGGAGGAGACGGTTTTCAAGCCAACATGTGTTCGAACTCTTTTTTATGGCTCGATCTCGTGCCTTGGCTGGAATGGACGTGATGGACACATGATTCGGACGTGGCTCCTTGTGCTGGCTGCCGTGGTGGCCTTGTTGCCGGCTGCCTCAGCAGATCACTCACTAGCAAGCCGGGCATTCGCCGCCGCCGAATGCCCAATCGATGATCTCATTGGTGACCCGGGGGGGGGCGGCCCCGATGGACCGCCGCC
>JBFJVP010000037.1:0-13238 GCA_041624075.1 Thermoplasmatota archaeon
GACCGGGCCGGTCGCAGGCACTCCAGGACTGCCACCCATGCGGGCCGCGCCCCGATGACCCGCGCCAGCCGGCAGCGGAGCGGCTGGGCCGCTGGTAGGCGTTGGGTCAATGGAGCGCCCGGCGCCAGCCGATGCCCGGGCGGAGTTCTGGGGCCTCCCGACAGGCTAGCTAGCGGCGCACTTGGCGGGCAATTGGCTGGTGCATGGCATGGGCACTGGCCAGGGGTGGCTCGGCGGCCGGCAAGGCACCCGAATCTTGGGGGACCTTCTGCGACGCGGCCCTGGAGGGCACAGCGGAACGGGGACGGACTTGGGGCTTGCCGTAGCTGATCCAAACCAGCCCGCCTCCGGCCATGGCGAAGAGCACGCCGACGCCGCCGAGGCCGATGCTGGTGGCCATCGCCAGTTCGCCAGCCGCTTGGTTGGCGTGCCCGCCAGCCAACTGGGCGGTCAGCGACAGGGCCAGGGGGCTCCAGGCTTCCCGGAGTTGCCTTTCGATGGGGTGGGTGCGGTCCAGTTGGGCATAGTAGGCCAGGGGCGCGATCGGGTATTCGCCGGGCTCGGTGTACTCGATGCCGCGGTAACTGATGGGCACGTCCGCTTCGCCCAGAACGATCGTCCTTTCGCCGTGGTAGACGTGGTAGGTGATGACGGCGTACTGGTACATCAGCTCGTCACGGGTGTTGATGATCGGGTCATCGGGGTCGAAGCTGGACTGTTTGACAGGGTAGTCCCAGTCGTCGCGCAGCATGGCCATGATCTTGGCAGCACCCTCCGGGGTGCCCCGGTCCAACAGTTCACCCTCTTCGTTGTAGGAGAGCTCGACGCCTTGCGCCTGGTACATGGCTTGGGCCGAATCCAGGCCGGCGTTGGCGGTGGGCGCGCCGTACAGGAACGCGATGCCTGCAACGGTCAGTCCAGCCGCCACCAGGATGGCGCCGACGATTCGCATTCTCCTCAGGATGTTGATCATGGTAGCTGTGCTCTCCTCAGGCAGTCGCCTGCAGTCCATTCTAGGCGGTGGTGGGCTTAGTCCCCAGGGCCGTTTCTCACCCTTGGTAACCACATGTGCAAACATCCCGGGCCCATGGCGTGCCGCCTGGGCATGCCTCGACGCTCTGTCCCCGAGGCCCCCGCGGCGCCGGAATCGCACCGCTAGCACGCTTCGCCTCCTGGCTCCAGGCAATGGAGTCGTGGGGCAAAGCCAACGATCTGGATACGAGTTGGAGTTGGACAAAGCCCGCCACGCGGGGCCTCCATCTCGCCTCGTCACCCCATGCAAGGAGCCAGTGGGCGGCCTCGACGGCGCCCGGCGCTGGGTCGAAGGGGTCTTGTATCGTCTTGCCTGGTGCCCTTTGCCGGTCGCCTCTCTTAAAGTGGCCCCGGCGCGGCGATGCCCATGGCGCTCAACCCAAACCGCGTCCCGATGCCTGAACTGGACCCCGTCGAGCGACGCACGTCCTACGATGAAGCCATTCTTGGCTACACCCGAAAGCTGGCCATCGAGGAGGCCGAGAGGTGCATCGACTGCAAAACCAAGCCCTGCACGTTCGCGTGCCCGGCCCTCACGCGGGCGCCGGAGTACATCCAGGCCATTGCCCGGGGCGACTTCGACGAGAGCCTCGCCATCGCGCTGGAGACGTACCCGTTGCCGGGTACCCTGGGTCGTACCTGCTTCCACCCCTGCGAGGATTCCTGCGTGGTGGGCATCAAGGGCGAGCCCGTGGCCATCTGTTCACTCAAGCGGGCGGCCTTCGATTATGGAACCTGGCCGCAGATCGACAAGCCCGAAGCAACGGGCAAGAGTGTCGGCGTCGTCGGCAGCGGGCCGGCTGGCCTGCAAGTGGCCTACGACATGATCCGCAAGGGTCACGCGGTCACGGTCTACGAGGTGCTACCCCGGCTGGGCGGCATGCTCTCCGTGGGCATTCCCGACTACCGGTTGCCCCCCCACGTTCTGGAGAAGGAACTGGACAAGCTGCGCGAATGGGGCGTCGTCTTCGAATCGGAATGGCGCCTCGGCGACGAGGGCCACTCCATGGATGACTTGCTGGCCCAGCACGACCAGGTGTTCCTGGGCGTCGGTTGCCACAGCGCCAAGTCCATCCGCGTGCCCGGCGAGGACCTGCCCGGCTGCTCCCACGCCGTCGACTGGCTACGCAAGTTGGAGCTAGGCGAACGGTACGACTTGCAGGGCAAGCGCATCGTCATCATCGGTGGCGGATCGACCGCCATGGATGTCAGCCGCAACGCCTTGCGACTGGGCGCCAAGAGCGTCTACATCGTGTACCGCCGCGGCCGCCGTCAGATGACCGCGAGCCCGGAAGAGGTCGTTCAAGCCAAGGACGAACGGGTGCGCTTCCTGCTGTTGGCGAACCCGATTCGGATCCTCGCCAACGACGAAGGCCGCGTGAAGGCGGTCGAATGCGCTCAAATGGAGTTGGGCCCGCCCGACGAGTCGGGCCGACGCCGACCCGAGCCGATTCCTGGCAGCAACCTGTTGCTGGCCGCGGACCAGGTGGTCCTTGCCGTTGGGCAGAACCCCAGCCCGGTGCGCGAAGCGCTCAACGGCCACGTGGAGTTGACCCAGTGGGGCGACATCAAGGTCGACAAGGATTGCCGTACCAGCCACCCGCGCATCTACTCGGCGGGCGACATCGTGCTTGGCCCCAGCAGCATCATCGAGGCCATCGGTCAGGCGCGCAAGGCAGCCCAAGCGATGCACCGCGCCCTGGAGTAAGCCGTGGGCTTGCTGGGCGACATCAGTGACGCGTACATGCGTCGTCACATGACGGTGGCCCGTGGATCTCTGGCGCTGCCGTCGGCCCACATGGAGGCGTTGCAGGCGCAGCCCGACGCGTTGCAGGCTTGCCTTGCCCCCAGTGATACGGCCGCGTTGCAGGCAGCCAAGACCGCATCCATGGTGTTGCCGGGCTTGGCGCCGTACCAGTTGACCGACTGCTTCACGGAGCTGGCCTTGGTCGGGGATGGCGTGGAGTTGACGGTCACGTTGCAGGCGTACCATCGCGCTCCCCTGGATCGGGCGGCGCTGCTTGCTGCTAGTGCCGCCCTCGTGGAACTGGGTTGCCTGTTGGCGCCTGGCCAACCGTGGCGCGTGGAGGGTTTGCACGTGGTGCAGAGCGTGCAAAACGACTAGTGGGCCGCGACTGCTACCGCTTGGGGGGTTTGGGGTCGAGGCCGCGGCCGACGACTTTGACTCGGCTCTTGGTTGCTTTACCTGAAGGGCTCTTGCGGCGAGCTTTCGGTTTGTTTTCTTCCAGCTCCTCATCGGTGGCGGCCCGCGGCAAGAAGGCGCGCTTGACGGTGGCCTCCTCCCGGTCCGCGTGCTTGCGCCGGCGTTCCATGGTGAAGGTGCCCACGGTGGTCGCCATGTTGGTTAGTACCAGCAGGAGGAAGGCAAGGGCGACGAAGCTGTCGGTGCCCTCCACGCCTTGTTCGATGGGTTGGGCTGCCAGCACCGCGGCGGCTAGGCCACGTGGCATCATCGCGAGCATGATGGAGCCATCCTCATCAAGGCGCAGGCTTCGCGTGGTGACGGCGACGGCCAGGTACCGGGCGACCACGAGGCCGACGAAGAGGGCGATGCCGACGCCAAAGACCAGTGGGTCTGTGAGAAGGTCAAGGTCCACCAGGATGCCCAGGTAGACGAAGAAGAAGGTGCGAACAAGGAAGGCGATCTCGGCTTGGAAGCGTTTGAACCCGGTGCTGAAGGCCGCGTCGGCGCGCTTCTCGAACCAGGGGCCGAGGCTCTGGCCGTTACCCAGCACGATCCCGAACGCCAGCACGGCCAGCGGCCCGCCGCCGGGGCCATCCTCCAGGAGAAACTGAACCAGGACGTAGAGGCCGAACATGACGCCTAGGGTTACCATGTAGCCGTACTGCTTCTGCACGATGCCCTTGCTGATGGCCAGCCAGCCGGCGCCTGCGGCCGAGCCAATGACGATGCTGACGATGAACGTGGTCACCAGGGTGCCCGCCAGGCTCTGGGGATCCGGGCCCTGGCCGGCCACGGCGATGGCAATGAAGGATGAGGCGAGGACCACGACGAGGACATCGGTGATCGCGGATTCCAGCGACAGGACGATGGTGGTCTTGGGCTTGGTCTTGAGATGCACGAGGCTGGGAAGCACCACCACGGCGCTGGTGCCGCCGACGATGGCTCCCAGAATCAGGCCCGTCATCAGGGGAACGTCCAGAAGCACGCTGGCCAGGGCACCCAGCAGGGCCGTGGTGACGGCGAAGCCCGTGACCGCAAGCACAGCGGCCGATCCGACGCCGTGTGCCAGGTCGCGGAACTTGAGCGCCAAGCCGCCGTCAAACAGGATCAGGATGAGCGCCAGGGGCCCCACGATCGGCGTGATGGCTTGCAGGGACGACGGCGCCACGAAGCAATCCGAGAGCACCTTGCAGGAGACGGGGCCGATGATGACTCCCACCAGGATCAGCAGCAGGGTATCGTTGAGGCGGTACCTGGCGAAGATGACGTTGCCAACGAAGCCGACCAGGATCAGTGCTGCCACTGCCCCGAAGGCGATGATCTCTGGAGCCAAGCCGGTTGCCACGTCAAACCCTCCGCTTCAGGGCGGCTCTCTTATGGTGGCTGCAAGAGTTTAAGATATGTGCGGCGGGCCACCGGGCCCGGTTGGTTTGGCCCGCGCCGCGCCGGGTAGCCGGTTCAGGACTGCTTGGCGGATTCCAGGGCCCGCATGACCGTTACGGTCTGCTTCTTGTACTCGGCCTTCAGGCGGTCGTACACATCGGTCTCGATCTGCTGGTTGGCCTTGGCCAATTCCAGTTCCTTGAGACCTGCCATGAGCACGCGCTTGCGGCCTTCCAGAACGTCAGTGGTTTCCCGCTCGGCAACTTGCTGGTGTTCTGCCTTGACGACCACTTGCTTGCGTTGGCGCGCCTGCACGACGCCCCGGGCAACCAGGAAGTACCAGACCACGACACCGATGGCGATACCTAGCAGAAGGGCTAGTAAGTCGAGGCCGTCGTCGGCTGGCGGCGGCGACACCGACTGGGTCTGCGGGTAGGCGACGAACCACATCGCCTCGGGCAGGGGGGCATCCTGCGTGCCGTCAAACACGTAGATGGTGAGGCCCGGGTTGGCGGACGTGGACGGCAGGGACGCGGTGGGGACGATGTCGCCCTCCAGGATGAAGTTCTCAGGGATGTAGAAGCGCATGGAGGCATCGCTGCGCAGCGCTCCGTTGATGCCCGACAGGGCGAAGCCGAAACCATCGGTGCCGATGGCGCGGCGGTGGGTGAACACGACCGCTAGGTCGCCAGCTGGCTCGGTGCTGTCGATGGTGTACGTGTAGGTGCTGCCGTCCATGGAGACGGTGCCGTTGCATTGGCATTCCAGGCGCACATCCATGGCGCCCGGGGGCACGGTGAAGGACACCGGCGTGGAGGAGCCGTTGTGGGTGACGCGGCGTTCCTCGTACTGGTTCCAACTGCCACTTGGCTCAACGGCATCCGTTGTGGGAATGTCACCCATGGCGCCGCGCACCAGGTAGGCGGCGTCGCTTTCCATGGCGGGTTGGGCTTGGACGGGTACGATCAGGAGGCCAGCCAAGGCGCAGAGGGCCAAGACGGTCGCGCTTCGCATGGGGCCCGCCGAGGCAAGGCCCCATTAAAAGTTCGGGTCGTCGCGTGCTGCCGCCGGGCCGGAACTGAGCGGGGCAGCGGCTTGGGCTGCGAAGCTGGCCAATTGGGCTTCCAGTTGCGCCTCCACGTCCCCCCACGGGGCACCTTTGGGCTTGGGTTTGGGGACCCGGGCGCCTGCGACGGCAAGCATGGCAATGGCGAACATGAACAGGTTGAGGCCACCCCAGACGAGGCCCATCAAGGGCAGGCTGCGGGCGCTGAAGATCACGGCCGTGATGGGTTCGTCAGGCTGCAGGCGCCCGACGCCGTCCTCATGGGCCTGCACCCAGGCGTCGTTGCCACGGCAGTCGATGTCGCGGCAGAACGCCAGGCTGGCCACGTAGAGATCCTGGGTTCCCAGGCGCAGGATGCTGGTCTCAGGGTCGTAGTGTTGGACCTGTTCGACCCAGTGGAACCGGACGTGAGCCTCGCCCACGGGGCGGCCGTTGCGCGTGGCATCCAGCACCACGTCCAGCTTGCTGACGGTGCCATCCTCGATCGTGGGGGTGACGCCGGCGAACGAGAGTTGCCAGTCACCAAACGATCCGGTGGTTCCCGGGCCCACCATCAGGTTGTTCTCGGGCTCCTGGATGCCGTAGGTGCTGGCGGCATAGCCAAAGAGCAGGACCAGCAGGGCGACGTGGATCAGGTGGACGCTGTAGGAAGTGTAACTGGCACGCTTGGCGACCAGGGCGTGCCACACACCGGTTGTTCGCCAGCCATCCGTGGCCTGGCCGAGTACTGCTGCCAGGCCGATGGCGCCGGCTGCGGCGCCTACGCCATAACCGACCGATGCGATGCCAAGCAAGCTCCCGGCGACGGCTGCACCCTTGTTGCGGCCCTGCCCGACCACGGGGGCGAGGACGACGATGGCGGCGGATGCGGTCAAGCCGATGGCCTGGGCCAGCGGGTTATCGGGAAGGCGCAGTCCACCCACCTGCCACAAGGACGGCGGGTTGGACCAATGCATCAGGCCTGCGATGCCGGCCACCAGCAGGCAGACGGCAGCCAGCCGGGCGGAGGCAGGGCTGCGCTGTGGGGCAACGATGAGGCTGAGGCGGTAGCCGCCTGCCAGCAGGCCGAGAAGGGTCGGAGGTGCCAGCAAGCCGATTTGCCAGGGGTCGTGGAGAACGCCACCCGCGAGGCCCAGCACGGCACCGCCGGCCATGGCTGCCCCCTGGGCGCGCCTGGACAGCAGCCCCTGGGTGAAGGCGGGCACCATGAGAAGCACCACGGGCAGCGCGAGCACCGGTGCCCAGTCGTCGAAGACGGCTCGATTGAGGCCATTGACGCCGCGCAGGAGCAGGAGGAATACTGTCACCGACCCGACGCCCAAGACCGCGACGCCCCAGCCCATCAATTCGCGTGCCGAGCGCACGGCCCGCGACTTTGGGCCGGGCGTTTCAGGTTGGCGGGCCCGGGCTGCCATCACAAGCGCCCCCGGCGGGGCCAGCAACAGCGCCGTTACGACCAGAGTCCCCAAGCCAGGGTTACCGAATCCTGCAATGTACGCGGCCTCGAGGGCCAGGCCAAAGACCGTGGCAGGAGCGGTGATAAACGCACCAGCGAGCGCCAGGCAGCCAATGAAGTAGGCGTCCAGCCAGCGGGCGGCGCCGGCCCGGCGAGCGGCCAAGCCCAAACAGAGCAGGCATGAGGCTCCCAGCAGCCCGGCGATCGCCGCCACCGACGGGTCGACGGTGAGAATGTTGACGAAGCGCAGAAACGGATCCTTGGCGAAGGTTCCCGTGGGGTCGGTGAAGGCATGAACGCTGACCCACAGGCCGCTACGTGTTGCGATCGTCTGAACGAGGGTGAAGGCGAGCGCTGCAAAGGCTAGCACGGGAGCCACGATCGGGTAGGACCCGTAGCGTTCGTTATGGACCCGGGTGTGCAGAAACGCCGTCAGGAAGAGCCACGGAACCAAGTTGGCGACCTCGACCGGATCCCAGGCCCAGTAGCCACCGAAGCTAAGGGTCGTGTACGCCCACAAGGCGCCCAGTCCAAGGCCAAGGGTATAGGCAAGCCAAGCCACGCGGCTGGATGTGGCAACCTTGGCGCTCCAGTCCTTGCGGCCAGTGGCAAAGTACGTCAGGGCAGCGGCGGCGGGAATGGCAACCAAGGCGTAGCTGAGGAACTCCGCAGGCGGGTGCACGATGATGTAAGGATTGAGCAGCACCGGGTTCAGGCCGTTGCCCATGGGTTTGACTTCCAGCAGTCGCTCCGGCGTTGGGGCAAAGGTATCCTGGCGCACCACGAGGCTCAGGAAGCCCAGCAGGAACACGAGGAGGAAGAACTGGATCCAGAGCAGGGTCCGGTCACCGGTCGGCTCGCCCGACTCTTGGCCAGACGCCGCAGCCGGGCGATCGGCGCGGCGCGTTCGCCACAGCAGCCAGCCCACCATCCAGCCCGTCATGGCTGTCCAGAGAAGAATCGTGCCCTTCTGGGCGCCCCAGACGCCCACGAGCTTGTACGCCCACGAGTAATCGAGCCGCGTGTACAGGTGAACGTACTCGATCTCCAGGCGACCGAGCAGGAACGCAGCGGTCAGCACAGCCAGGGCCAGCGTGGAAGCTGCAACAGCGACGATGGCAGCCCAGCGGCCGGCCACTCCAAGGCGACCCACGCCGCGCAAGTGCAGTGCATGCAGCGCCACCGCGACCAGGCAGGCCACGAAGGCCAGCCATTCGGCCGCATGGCCAACGCCCGCGAAGCTCACGCGCGCCTCCGGGGAACCAGAACCGTCACCAAAGCCCCCAACACGCCGCCCACGCCGGCACCCAGGCCCGCAGGTAGCCACTGGGGACTACGGAGGTAGTGCCAAGAAGGCTCCGTGTAGGAGGCGGACGCGAAGCCAGCCTCGGCGGCCAAGTCGTTGAGCGCCTCGTCACCAAACAGGCACGCCGGACACCACGTCGCGGTGAACATCTCCATCATCACGCCGCGGACTGAGGCGTCCTGGACCGTCGCGCCGCCATCCACTTGGTGACGGGTCGCCTGGACCACTTCGCCCAATTCGAAGACGCCGTTGGCCTCCGCATGGTTCTGCACCCACACGGCGACGTAGAGCTTGTCACGATCCCAGTCCGGATCAACACGGATCTGATCGTACATGACGGCGCGCCCGCCATCCAGAACGACTCCCGCAGGCGGCCAGGGGTTCATTTCGCGGGCGGTGAACCGGTGGACGAAAACGCCATTGGACAAGGCGGGCGGCGGCTTGTAGTAGACATCATCCTCCACCAAGGCCCAGTGAAGAAGAAGGCCTGTTTCATCGATGGGGCCCGTCGCCTCGATCACCACGCTAAGATTCAGAAGGCTACTGCCGCTCGTATTCACGGTTAGGCTGAGCGGCGTGGGTCGATCCTTGCGGGCCTCCCACGCCTCGCGGTAAGACGCCAGGGTTGACTCGTGGTCACCACCGATGACACCCTCCACCAGATTGACGCCGTCGACGACCAGACTGGGGAAATCGAAGCCGTCACGGTCCTGGTCCAGGCGCGCGTAGGCGCCCTGGAAGTACCCCCACGCCTGATCCCCTTGCACCCAGTACGGCACCCCCAACGGGTCCGCGTCGTCCGGGTAGGGGTGATAGGCGATGGGAACCAGGCTTACGCCGCTCTGAGCCGATGCCATCGGTACGCCAAGCACGGCCACCAGCACGCAGAACGACCCAAACCACTGCAACATTGGCACGTGCCACGCGCATGGTTCTGTTAAACCGCGGAGGGTTTTCTCACGGCCAAGAACCAGCACCCGCGCCGGGGCTGCACGCAACAACGGGCAAACGCAACCGGCGCCGCGGGCTTACGACTTGGCCACGGTGTCGTCGTGCTTCTCCTCGTACTCCTCGCGGGCTTCCGGTGGCAGGAACTTGCTGGAACAGCCAGCAGTATACTCCTGTACACCAAAGAGCAGCGTGCCATCCGGCAGGGGCGTGCCATCGGCCAACTCGGTTAGCAAGTGCCCCTGGAATTGGCTCGGCTTGGGCTGCATCGGTTCCCGCAGGCTGCCATGGTAGACGCCGAAGACCGCAGGAATCTCGCCATTGTCGTTGACAAAGCCCTCAATCAGGAAAACCATGTGAGGCCCGGTCATGGTCCAGGTGGCCTCCCTTGGCTCGCCGATGATGGCAGCGCGGCCCGCCTCGCGGGTTTCGTTGCGAAACGACCACTGGCTGACGCCGGTAACGGGATCGGGGCCAAGGACGGACAACGTATGGGTGCTCACCATGAGTTTCCCATCCAATTGCCAGCCAACGGCGTTGACGGTGGTGTTGGTGAAGGAAGGGTTGACCTCTACCACGGAGGCTCCGTCACTGGCCGTCACCGTCAATTGCTGTGGTTGGGGCACCCCCAACACCGTGTAGGACCCGGCCGCGTGGGCAGCGGGGTCGCGCAGCAAATCCTCAACGTAGCGCACGGTCGCCTCGTCGTCCAGGAAACCGAGAGCTACCACGCCCACGCCGAGGAGGACGACGGTGAGACCGATGATGGCCTGGGTGCGGCGATTCATGCCTCCTCCCGCCTCGAGCCCTCCAGATCCTCGAGGCGTTGCTCGATCTGCTGCAGGCCGCGGTCAACGCGCAACAGGTACAGGCCAATGCCTGCAAAGACGGCTGTGAAGGCGAGGTAGAACGTGGTGGTGTCGGCGGGCATCAGGACTCCAAGGCGGCAAGGCGTTCGTCGAGGTCGAGCGCGCGCAGGCGCTGCAACCAGAGGTGGAAGAAGAGCAACAGGAAGGCAACGAGGCTCCAGCCGAGCACAATGCCGGTCGCCTGCCCCACGGCCGCGTCGGGGTTGGCCCCTGGGCCCGCGATGTCGGGGTGGAGGCTGGTTGCCAGAAGACGACTGGTGGCAAAGCTCAGGGGAACAAAAGCAAAGCCCAGCACGCCAAAGGCGGCGGCAAGGCGTGCTCGTCGCTCCGGGCTGTCGATGAAGCGCCGCAGGCTCAGGTACGCGGCGAAGGTGAACCACATCACGACAACGATGAGCACCTTGGGCTCGGTGTACACTGTTGCCAGGCTGTTTTGCCCGGTGCGGCTCCACTCCTGGATGCCCCACAATGTCCCGGTGACCAACGCGATCGTGTTGAACAGGAAGCCCACCTCGGCTGCGGCGCGAGCGGGCCGGTCGTAGCCGAGCTTCTTCTCGTTAAGGTAGGCAACACTGGCGCCAAAGACAACGAAGTACGCGGCAAAACTGGTCCAGGCGCTGGCGGGGTGGTAGAACAGGATCTTGCGTGTCAGGGGCGCCGTCACGTCCGGCTGGTAGCTCCAGTCGGGGGCGACGAACCAGGTCATGTAGGCCAACGCCATCAAGGAGACGACCGAGGCCCACAGGGTTGTCCTGCGGATGCGAGCCAGCGTGGCCGCTTTCACAGGTCTCCACCAATCCATACCCCTGATAGGCGTTGTTGCCCCATTCTGCTACCTGACCTGATCAGTCCGCGTCCAAGACGTGGGGCCAGAGGAGCCACGCAACGCCCGCCGCAACCAGGTCGTAACCGATCAAGAGCAGGAATGGCGTGCGCTGGAATTCCCCTGCCAGGGCGCCTTGGCTGGCGGCCAGGCCCGCCTGTAGGAGGGGAATGAGGACGGGTACCAGCAGCATGGGCAGAAGGAGTTCCCGCGCCCGCGCCTGCGCGGCCATGGCACCGGCGAGGCCTCCGATGACGGCCAATCCAACGGCGCCCAGAGCCACGGCGGCGGTGAGGTACAAGGACAGGGGCACGGCAAACACCAGGTTGGCCAAGAGCAGGGACGCGGCGGCCAGCACCAGGATGAGCAGCAAGTCGATGGCGGTGCGACTGACCCCGTGCAGCACCCGGGGCACGGGCGCCAGTTGGAGCAGCACGAGCGTGCCCCGGTCGGCTTCGCTGGCCGTCCCACGGCCTGCCACGGCGGCGGCCGCCCACAGCAGCGGGGCCCAGATGACCACCGAGGCCGTGGCGGGCTCGTTGGACAGGTCGTTGAAGGCAAACAGGTACAGAACCAGAAAGAGGGCCACCAGAATCAGGCCCGCTTGCAACCCCTCGCGGCTGGCCCACTCGCGCCGCAGGTCCTTCCACAGCAGGGCCCGCAGACTCACGCCGCGACCTCCTGGGCGACGGGGGCGTCCCTTACGGTGCGACCGTCGAGCATCACGAGCCGGTCGGCGAGCCGCCGGGCCCGGGCATGGTCGTGCTCCACGATCAGCGTGGCTCCCCGCCGCGCCTGCAGCCGCTGCTCCAGCCATGCCATGCCGGCCGCATCGAGAGCCGTGTGGGGCTCGTCCAGCAGCAAGACCTCCGGCTCCTGCACGAAGGCAAGGCACAGCGCCAATCGCTGGCGTTGGCCCCGGCTGATCTGGCCCGCCGGTCGGCCAGCCGCCTCGCGCAGACCCGCCTCCTCCAGTAGCGCCAAGTGGTCGGGGCGCTCCAGGTGGCGACGGTGCAGGCTGGCCCACCAGCCAAGATGCTCAAGGGGGGTCAATTCGGCGTAGGTGGCGGCCTCTTGGGGAACGAGGGCCAGGCGGCGGCGTGCCTCGCGACTGCCCGCAGTCTGGCCACCCACCAGGACGCGACCCGCCGTAGGCCTGAGCAAGCCCGCCGCCAAGTGAATCAACGTCGTCTTGCCAGCGCCGTTGGGGCCCAGCAAGGCAACGATTTCATCCCCCACTGCCAAGTTGACATCGCGGATAATCGTCCGGTGCCCGAAGCGTTTGCTGACACCCTCGAATGCCAGCAGGGGGGAAGTCACAGCCGTGCCACTTCATCTGGCCAAAATGACTTTCCGCCCCAGAACCCGGCGTCCAGCGCCGTGGCCGAACAGGGGCGGGTCGACGGCGCGGCCAGGCGGGGCCTGGGCACTTTCCAGGAAGCCGATGCGTGAGTGCCTTGTTTCGGGCATAGGATAAAGCCCCGCACCAGTGCGACGACGAAACCAAGGTGCTGGCGGAGAAATGTTTCGTGAATGACCAGACCGAAGTCCACGCGGGCGTCCAGGGTCGCCACAAGTGCAGCCATTGCAGCGTTGTTGCTGGCCACGCCAGTGGTCGCCGAAGACGCGAGCGACTACACCACCATGTACGGGCACGTGTTTGCGACCATGCGCGAGGGCAGCGGCTACTACAACAGCGTCCCCAATCCGTTGAACACGGTGTTTCCCAGTGGCGAGGAGGATTTCAGCCGCGGCGGCGGGTTCTTGGGCGTCTACGGGGACACCGGCAGCGCGGTCGAGTGCCAAGGCGTAGAGGGGGCCGTTCTGACAAACGTTGCCGTGGGCAACTGCGATCCCCGTTACGATGTGGCCGGCAACGAGGCGTGGTTCTTCCTGTACGACGCAGAAGTTGGCTTCTCAACGACTGACGAGGTGGAGGCCGCCGGTGGAATCGACGCCTTCACGGGCGAGAAGAAGCTCCTCAAGGACATCCGGTTCGACGCCGCCAAGCCCTTCCAGACCGAGGTGTACATGTCCGCCGACGCCACGTTGTGGTTCGGCTGGAGCAAGGGCTGCACTCCGGCGTTCATGATCTGCGAGGCCCACGAGATCCTGCAAAATGAAACCCTGTACCAGGACCTACCCTGGC
>JBFJVP010000038.1:0-12798 GCA_041624075.1 Thermoplasmatota archaeon
AGAGGGACACGTACGGCGGCGTAATGTCACTGGTGCAGGCGCCACCCACGCTGGGGGACGACTTCGCGCTGAACAGCAGGCTGGATCGACTGCCCTCCACGATGACGTCGACCGCCACGTCGGATGACGAGGCCACGGTCTCGGTGATCTGCCAGGTTTCGCCGATTGTGAGCTTGCCATCCGAAAAGCCGGAGCCGAGGCTGCCTGCCGCGTATTCGGTGAGCGTCGACCCGATGAGCACACGGATGGTGGTGAAGTCGTTGAGAAGCGGCTCGCCGCCGGTGTGGGTGATGACCACCAGTTCGTCGCCGGTTCCCCAGCCACCGGCACCAGCGCTGAGCTTCAATGCCAGGTCGGCGTGGGTCCGTTCATCGGGGCCTTCCTGATTGTAAATCACGAACGCGAGGCTCACCATGGTGAGAACCGTGATGGCAACCAGCATCATGGATCCCACGACCTCCGAAGCGGCAGCGAGGCTTCGTCGTAGCCCCCGCACGCGCCCGCGGCTCATCGAATCCTCCCCGCCGCAAACGAGCCCGTGATCTCGAATTCGCCGAGGCCGTGTCGGTAGTCCACCCAGCCGCGACTCTGGCTTTGCGCAACGCCCTGGACGCGCAACTGGCACCGAGAGGCTTCCTGGCGCAATTCAATGCAGCCAGTCATCAGGTGCTTGATCATTTGCACCTCGGCATCGTCGTGCATTCCTTCGGATAACAGAAGGAGGCTGGAGGCGCCGGCGCGCCGGGCGCGTCCAAGGAAAACTTGCAGGAATCGGAAAACCGTCTGGCCGTTACCGTAGGCCATCAGGGTTGAAACAGAGTCAAGGATGAGGGTGTGCTGGTCGTGGGTTGCCATGATGCGCTTCTCGATGGCGTTGAGGGCCATGCTGGTGCCGTTGAGATCCAGCGGACCGTCAACGTAGGCCACGTTGGCCAAGGGCTCGTTGGCGCCAACTCCGGCGCTGTAGGCGTCAATGAAGTACGCCAGTCCAGCCGCCTCGTACTGGGCGTACGCGGGGTCCATTTGGGCCAACTCGGCTCGCACGTCGCACGCCGCCGCGTTGGTGAGCACGAGGACTGCGGGCGAGCCGCGGCGCAGGGCCGCCAGGAACGCGAGGCGAGCCAAGGCCCGCTTGCCCGTGAACGCCGCGCCCGAGATCAGGTAGCTGGAGCCCTCGCTCAAGCCACCGTCCATCAGGGCATCGAGGCGTTCGACGCCGGTTGGCAGCTTCATGGGGTCACCTTCTGATCCAGGACGCGGGAAATCAGGTCCTGCAGGATGTTCTTGGCCCGGCCGGGCTCTTCAAGGCTACAGGGAACCACCGGAATGTTGTCCGGGGTCGCCAATTGCTTGGCCACTTCCCCGGCATCCAGGGCGCCTCGCAGGTCTTGCTTGTTGGCCAGGACCACCGCCGGGAGGCCGGCGCGCCAAACCTTCTTCAACATGTCCCGGGCGCGGCCAAAGGTTTCGGGCCTGGTGCTGTCAACCAGCAGGATAACGCCCAGTGCCTGGCGGCTCAGGGTTTCCAGCAGGGGGTCGAAGCGTGCCTGGCCAGGGGTTCCGTACAGGTCCACGCAGACGCCGTCAACGCGTACCCGGCCCCGATCCAGGGCGACCGTGGTGCCGAGGCGGTCAACGCTGACGGCTTGTTCCGAGATGCGGTGAATGAACGTGGACTTGCCCGAGTTGAAGGGGCCGGTGACAAGGATCTTGGGGATGTAGACATGGATGCCTCCGGGGCGTGTGGCCGTGTAGAGTCGCGGTGACATGCCGGTGCGACCATCGAACCAGCGGGCACTCTCCAGGCGGAAGGATTGGGTGAGCACGATGCGGTCCTCGACGCCCCGCAGGCGGACCACGGCGTCGAAGTGGCTGCGCACGTGGTCCACGGCTGAGCCGTAAGGCCAGAACGTGAAGGCGGCCGCCGACAGGCGGAAGCGACCCATGGCGTGCAGCAGCAGTGGCAAACTGGCCTGGAAGGCCGGGGTTCCCGCAGCGTCCAGCAGGCCGGACAGGTGATCCACCAGAAGGACAGCCCCCACGTGTTCCCGGGCAGCGCGTTCCAGCGTCGTGGCCACTTGCTCCAGGTTGGCCGGGTCCTGGATGCGGTACTCGGCTTCCGACTCCACGCCAAGAAGCGGCGTGTAGGCATCGATGAAGTGCAAGCGACTGGCTGCCTCATCATAGCCCTCGTCAAGGAGGGCGGACCGGACTTGGTGGGGCGCCCGGCTGGTCACCATGTAGATGACGGGGCGGTCCAGTTCCAGTTGGGCAGCGGCGCATTGGCGCAAAAACGGCGTCGCGTCGACGGCGGGGTCGCTCAGCAGCAAGACTCGTGCGTGTTCGGGGACGCTCCCGAGGTTGATGTCCAGTTGGGGGATTCCGAACGCGGTGGTCATGAGCTTACCCGTGGATCAACAGCTGGCGCAGGCGGTCAGTGGTGGATTCGAGGCTGGCAAGCGAGGGTTCTAGCTCGGCACTGGTGTTGATGAGGGCCACCAGCAGGAGCTCTTCGTCCACGCCGGTAATCACCATCCTGTGCGTGGGTGCTTCCACGATGATGCGTGTCACTCGGTCGCGGCCCAGATCCGCCAGGGCGGTTTCGGTCGCTCCAAGAATCGCAGCACCCATGGCACTCAGGGTTTCCTGGCGCACGGGCCTGCGGAAGCGAAACAGGATTGGGATGCCGTCCCGGCTCACGAGGGCCGCGCCGGCAACGGAGGCGCCCTCGGTCAACTGGTCCAGCAGGGATGCAGAGGCTTGCTGCAGGTCATTCACGTTAGCGCACTCCTTGGGGCGTGCGGCGGAGCCAGGATTGGCCCACAGTCACGTCCGTGGGACTTGGGTGCGCGGCCACGAGTCATAAGCTGCCGTGTAGCGGACAACGGGAGTTGGGGTTTAGGGGATCAGGGGAAAGGGGGATGGTCCCTCGCGGATCGACTTTCCCCCCGTAATTCTTCCCCCCGGCCGTGCGCGGACTACCAGCTCGTCGCCGATGTCTCACAGTCGCCGCAGGCGTGGGGGCCTGAGTGGGACCCTTGCCCACGTCGACCAGATCGCCAGCGACCATACCGCGCAGGCGCTGCCTAGCTGGAACGCTACCTGGTACACGGAAGCACAAAAACGGGGGAATGGACGCAAAAACGAACCGTGGGAGAAGGGTTGAAGGAGGTACGAGGGCAAAGCAGTGGGCCGGGGGTGGTCGCTGCACCCGAGCGGGCGCCGTGCACCCCGCAGCGACGGCACGCCCGACGGCAAAGCCGACGGCCCACCCAGCGCCTGGGCGGCGCGCCGCCACGACCCGGGTGCCAAGGGCACCCGGGCCGCGCCTACGCTTCGGCGCCTCTGCGGCGCAGCAACTCCATGGCGCGCGCAAACGCCTGCTCGCGGTTCACCTTGGAGATCCGGTTGGTGATCATGCCCTGGACCACCTGCAAGATCTGCTCAGGCTCCAAGGGCTTGGTGAAGAAGTTCTCGATGCCGGCGTCGTTGATGGCATGGATGGCTACGTCCAGATCCGGGAACGCCGTCATCATGATGCGCGGCGTATTGGGCGCCACGCGGCGCGCCTCGGCAAGGAACTCGAGGCCATTCATGCCGGGCATCTTGTAGTCCGAAATGATGAGGTCAAAGGTGTTGGAGCCAAGTTCCTCAAGTGCCTCGGTGCCAGATGGACAGGTGGTAACGTTCACGTCGTCCAGTGCAGCTTCTAGCAAGTCCTGCAGCGACGACAGGATGTCCTCCTCGTCATCTACCACCAAGATTGCGCGCGGCGTCGATTCGGCAGCATCCATTTCATCGCTCATTGCGCCCCTCCACTGGAGAATCTGAAAAGCGCTCTGCATCCATCGGCAACTGGAGGCACCGGCATAGAACCACCACCTCATCGCGCCGGCATGCTTGATAAGCCCCACTACAGAGGTCGATCGACCCAAAGCGGACCAGAGGACCTGTTCCCCCGACACCCCTGAAGCCCCGCAGCGCCATGGGCCCCCTTGAGGCCCCGCCCCCCATCCTTAAGAGGATCGGCGCCCCACGATTGGCTGGTTGCCACGCCAAGACCGCGCCTCCCATGCCCCGGAGGATTCGGAGCCGCTTGCGGCTGACCCATCGGAATCGGCAGGTCGGGCCAGGGATCGCTGGCGACACCAACTGGCGTGGGCACTGGTTGCAGCGGCCGGCGCCTTGGCAACGATTGCCGTTCTGCAAGAATTCCTGGCCTGGGCCCTCTTGGCGCTCCTGGCAGTCGTACTGGCGTGGGCGCTGCTAAGCGACAATCGACGCATCCCTGAGGCGCCCGAACGGCGACCGCCTGCGCCAGCGCGTTCCCATGCATCGAGTCTGTCCCAGAAGCTGCCGGAACAGGTCGGCAGTGAGGCCACCCCGCTCATTGAGGCCTGCATCGACTCGTCCCAGACCGGCTTGGCCATCGTGGATGCCAATGGCAACGTCGTCAAGCTCAACCGGCTGTTTGCCGAACTGTGGGAGCTTCCGGCCGGCCGGATCCCGCACCGATGGCAAGCGCTTGTCGACCACATGGTTCGCCGCGCACAGGACGCCGACGCCTTGCGCGCCATCCTCGAGCAAGCGGGTCAATCGGAAGGACCGCTCACATACGCGGTCGAATTGCACGACGGGGCCATCCGGGAGGGGGCCATCACGCCCGCCATCGGCAACAAGCAGAAGGTGCTCGGTTGGATGGTGAGCATCCGGGACACGAGCGCCGCCAGCGCCGCAGCGCGTGATCTGCGCAGCGCCAACGAACGCCTGCTGGACCTGGGGCGCCTCAAGTCCCAGTTGCTTGCCAACGTGGTCACGGCCAACACGGAGCGCCTGGCTGCCCAGGAGCAGCTGCGCGCGGCCAACGCCCGGCTGGAGGAGTTGCTGGCCTTCAAGAGCCAGTTGCTCAGCAACGTCAGCCATGAGCTGGGAACACCCCTGACCCCGGTTCGCCTCCAGTTGCACCTGATCTCTTCCGAGCGCCTGGGGCCACTGACGCCCAAGCAGCGCAAGGCGATCGGAATCGTGGAGCGAAACCTGGAACGCATGACCAACCTCGTGCGGGACGTGCTGGAGGTGGCGAGGCTGGACGCCGGGCGCCTGCGGCTCGACCGGGAATCCATGGACGTGGGGGAGGCGATCCTGGACGCCGTGGAATCCCTTGACTTGCAGGCCCGCGAAGCCGGCGTTACCCTACAGCGGACCACCACGGAAGAGTTGCCTGTCTACGCGGATCGCAACAGGGTATCGCAAGTGCTCTTCAATCTGCTAACCAACGCCATCAAGTACTCCCCCAAGGGCTCGGTCGTGGAAGTCCGCGGCGCCCGCCGGGACGACCATGTCGTGGTGGAGGTGGAAGACCACGGCATGGGAATGACCAAGGCGCAACTACAGCGGCTGTTCAGGCCCTTCAGCCAAGTCCAGGAGGGGCGCCGCCAGAAGCACGGAAGCGGACTGGGCCTCTACATTGCCCGCGGGTTCGCCGAGGAACACGGAGGTACGCTCAAAGGGGCCAGCCGCGGACCTGACCAGGGCAGCCTGTTCACCTTGACGCTCCCGTTGTCGCCTGGCAACGACCACGAGGACCAAGCCGACACGGCTGCGCCCACCCCGCAAGCCCACGACCCGCCTGCGCATGCCCGGCCGCCGCGGCCACAGGCCTCGCTGCGAGCGGGAGAAAGCCGGCAGAGTGACCGGGACGAGCAACCCCTGGCTTAAGACGAGGCCGCTTGGGCCCTTTGGCCCTGCTGCAAAAGCCTTTAGTGGCCAGGAAGAAAGGAAGCAGCACGATCATGAGGCAACAAGGCAGCGCGTATCAGGCCGACCCGCGCCGGGTGATTCCCCGCCTCCTGAGTCGCCTGGGCGAGGTACTCGGCGAAGAAGCGTGCCGAGCCATGTTCCACTACGCTGCCGTCCAGGAGGGACGACAAGCGGGCGGGGCGTTGCCACGGGGCGACCTTCTACCTCTGCTCGACCACGTGGATAGCTTGCTGGATCAAAAAACCAAGATCCTGCAGGAGGAAGAGGATTACATTCAACTTGAGGTGCGCAACTCCGCGCTCCTGGCCAGCGCCGATGGCAGCCTCTACGAGATCGTCGTCGGCTTCCTGGAGGGGGCGTTTTCGGCGTACCGGGGGCGCAAGTACGAGGGTAAGGTCGAGGAGACGCTCGGAGACGAGGATGCGACGACCACGCTTTGCTTTGAGGTGGCTTCGAATTGACCCGCAGGGCAGCCAAGGACCTCCCACCCCAGTTGCCCGACCTCTTCCAATCGTGGGTCGGCTCTGACCTAAAAGCAAGGGTTCTGGTGTTCTTCAACCGCAACCCGGGCGTCGTCGAAACGCTGGAGGGCCTGGCGCGCCGCATTGGGGCTACCGAGCAATCCCTGCAACCTGAGTTGCAAGCCCATGTGGAACTGGGACTCATCAAGAAACGTGAACTTGGAGGGAAGACCATCTACCGCTACAATCGCCAACGCCGCCTCGAAATGGAACGCCGCGTCGTCGAGGAACTACGCCAACGCCTGGCCCGGCAGGAGGACACATGAAGGGCGCGGTAGACGACCGACTTTCGATCGGTGTTTCCGGCTTGGACGAGATGCTCGGCGGCGGCTTTGCCCGGGGCGACACCAACCTGGTGGCAGGCAGCCCCGGCACGGGCAAAACCACGCTCGGCCTCCACTTCATCGCGGCGGGCATCCGAGCCGGCGAGCCCGGTGTGTTCGTTACGTTCGAGTACCTGCCCCAGCAGATCTACCGGGACGCCGCCAAGCGCGGCTGGCCCCTGGAGCAGTGGGAGAACGAGGGCATGCTGCGCGTGATGTGCACGACGCCGGACGTCTTGATGGCGGAGGTGGACAAGGGGATGACCTTGCTCGACGAGGAAATCGGCGAGATCGGGGCCCAGCGACTGGTTATCGACTCCATGACCCACTTCGAATTCCTGGGCCTGGAGGATCATCAGTTGCGCGAGCGCCTGGGCGGCCTCGTCAACCACTTGCGACTGCTCAACATCTCAACTATCGTGACTCATGAAATTCCCCAAATCATGGGTCCAACGGTTCGCCTGTCCAACTTCGGGTTGGAGTTCCTGGTTGACTCCGTTATCATGCTTCGCTACGTCGAGTTGGAGAGTGAGCTCCAGAAGGCCATCAACGTCCTGAAGTTCCGGGCCGGCGATCACGACCGGCGCTTCCGCGCCTACCGCCAAACCGACCGGGGTATCGAGATTCAATCCGTGTTCGAGGGCGTCGAGAACATCGCCGGCGGCTCCGCCAGGCGCTCGGTTGCCCAACGTGCCCGGGAACTGATCTGAGGCTACCATGTCACAAGCCACCCTTATGGTATCCGCCGCTTTTGCATTGGTGGCGGCGGCCGTGTACGGCTATGTTGGCCGGCGTCTGGGCGAACGCCAGGTTTCCGACGACGCCAGCCTTGCCTCCCACGCGTTTGCCATGTGGTGGTATGGATTGGCGGCCACGTCCCTGATCCAGTTTGCAACCACCGCCTCGATTGCCCTGGGCTTTCGCAATGTGGATGTTCTGGTGGCCACCAGCTTTCTCAGCATCCTGGCCATCTGTGTGGCTCTGTGGGGCTTGCTGTACTACCTGATCTTCGTGTTCACTGGTAAGCGCGGCGCGTGGCTGCCCCTGGCCCTCGGCTACGCCGTGTATTACGTGGTCCTGATCTATTGGCTGTTGTCACTCAATCCAATGGGCGTCGACATCCAGAGGTGGACGGCCGAGATTGCTTACGAACAAGACCCCAACGACAGCCCCATGACGATGCTCATCATCGTCCTGCTCCTGTTGCCCCAGATCGGTGGCGCGCTCGCCTACTTCAGCCTCTACTTCCGACTGACGGACCGCTCCCAACGTTACCGGGTGGCCGTGGTGTCGTGGAGCATCATCGTGTGGTTCGGATCCTCCTTCCTGGCATCCCTCTCGGGCCTGGGAGAACAGGACTGGTGGCAGGTGTTCAGCCGCCTGATCGGGTTGGCTGCGTCACTTGCCATCCTCGCGGCGTACCAGCCCCCGAAGTGGGTTCAGAGGCGCCTCCACGTGGATGCCCTGTCCAACGATTGAAAGCAACCAAGCACGGCGACGGGGGCCGAGCACCACAGTGGTAGCCGGGGTGGCGGGCGTTCGCCTGGGGAAGGGTTCTGCATGGCCTAACCACATGGTATCAGCGGCGCACGGCCTCAGCGACGCACGGCCTCAGCGGCACGCGGTCTCGGTCGCGCGTGGGCCTGGCTGCGGGCACACCAACGTGCACCGTCAGGTCAACGAGCGCTGCCTCAGGCGCCGCCCAATTCGTGCCGCACCGGCTTGGTGCGCTCAAAGGCTTCCCGCTCCTGCACGAGTCGCCGGCGCTTGACCAACGCCGCATTAACAGCATCCATCACCTTTGATGGCTGGAAAGGTTTGGTGAAAAAATTCTGAATCGCTGCCTCGTTAAGGGCACGAACTGCGGCTTCCAGCTGCGGATAGGCCGTGATCAGGATGCGCGGCACATCCGGCTTCAAATCGCGTGCCTGTACCAGGAATTGCAAGCCATCCATACCAGGCATCCGGTAGTCCGAGATGACCACATCCACATCCTCCTTCTGGAGAATCTTGAGCGCTGCCTGGCCGCTGGTGGCAGTCAGAACGCGGACCTCGTTCAGGGTCTCTTCGAACAAGCTCTTGAGGCCCTCGACGATGTCCTGCTCGTCGTCAACGATCAAGATGGATTCGACGCGGGGGCGCAGGCCACTTAGTTTTGACATGGACGCCTCAGGCTGGAGCCTAGCTCAACTCTGGCCGGCCATGTTCCTTAAACCCTCGCGCAGGACCCCTCGGCCGTCGGCCAGAGGGAAATCTACATCATTGCGCGCAGGCGCTTGACGCGCTCTTGGGTGGACGGATGGGTGCTAAACAGCTTGCTCATGCCGCCGCCACGAAACGGGTTGACGATGAACAGACTGGCGGTGGACACGTTGGCGTCCCGGTCAGACAGGGGGTGTCCCTGGGCGATGCGCTCCATCTTCTCCAACGCCTGCGCCAGGGCCCACGGCTTGCCGCTGATCTGGGCGCCCACGGCGTCCGCCTTGAACTCGCGTTGGCGACTGATGGCCAGCTGAACGATGATGGCGACCACAGGTGCCAAGATCATGAACGCGACGCCCAGCACCATGGTAATGGGGTTGCGGTTTTCGCTGCCGCCGCCAAACAGGGCGCCCCAGAAGAGCATGCGAGCGGCGAACGTGATGGCCCCGGCGACGGTGGCTGCCAGGCTCATGATGAGCATGTCCCGGTCCTTGACGTGGGCGATCTCGTGGGCCATGACGCCCTCCAGTTCGTCGTCGTTGAGCATGCGCAGAATGCCCTCCGTGGCGGCGACGACCGCGTGCTTGGGGTTGCGGCCCGTGGCAAACGCGTTGGGCACTCCCATGGGAATGATGGCGACCTGGGGCATGGGCAGGCCCGCCTGCTGGCGCACCCGGTCCACGATGGCGTAAAGGCGCGGCGCCTCCTGGGGGCCGACGATCTTGGCCTTGTAGCTCCAGAGCACGAACTTGTGGCTCCAGAAGTACATGCCAAGGTTCAAGGCGGCCGCAAAGAGGCCGAAAAGGATCATGGCGGAAATGGGGTCATTGGCATAGCCGTAGCCCGCCAGCACCCAGCCGCCCAGCATGAACAGGCCGGTGAGGCCGCCCATCAGCATCACCGTCCGGAACGAACTGCCAATCGAGGACACGCGCCAGGGGTGACGTCGGGAATAAAAAGCCGTTGTGGCGGGGTGGCGCCACGCCCACTGGGGCGCGGCATCGCGGTTGCCGGTGGGTGCGGCGACCGGTTTCTTCCAGGGCCCGCCAGCTCAGGTGCCCGGCTTGGTCAGCGGCGGCAGGCAGCGCTCCAGGGCGTCGAGCACGGCGGCCGGCTCCGGGCGGCGCAGCCACCTTGCCACGGTGCTGTCGGCGGGCTTTTCGGCGTCGCACAAAACCAGGCGCGGAACGCCGCGCAGCAATCCCCCGGCATCATCCAGGAAATCCACGCCCCCGGCGTCCGGAAGGTGCTCGTTGACCACCACGGCATCCACCGGCCGATCCTCAAGCAACTCGATGGCTTGCTTGGCCGTGGCAACCGACCAGACCTGGAGCGACCCGAGGTGAGCCGACAGGTAGTCCGTGAGGCTGGCCCGCGCCGAGGCCTCGCCCTCCACGACCAGCACGGCGTTTGGCGCTCCAGGTGCGGCGGCCTTCATGGTGCGCTCTACAATCGTGGCGGGGGCAAAGGTTTGGCGAAAGGGGCAGGGAGTTTTGATAGCGGGGGCCTGTGGCCTTCATCCCCGGGGGTGTCAGGTCAACCGCCTGGAAGCCCAGTTAGGGTTGGTGCCACGCCGCAACGACGCGGCGAAGACGCTCCCGGAGGCCCGCGCCTGCCGAGGATTTCGACTCGCTGTGGTCACCGTCACGGGGCTGCTCTACGCGGCAGGGGAGCCGGGGGACTCCGCCAATGCCCTCAGGGTAGGGGCGCTCATTGCCGGCGCGCTGTACGCTGTATCCTTCTGGGTACCGGTATGGAGCGCTGTGGCCGCCCGCCGCCAAGGCGTCGCCATGGCATTGGATGGCGCCTTCATCCTGGCATGGCTCGCCACCACGGGCGGCTACGCGTCGCCGTTCTACGTCCTCTTGTACGTCGCTGCCGCAGGGTACCTTCCCCGGCCGGCGGCGCTGGGCTACGCAGCCGCTTACATCCTCCTGTTGGCAGCCATGGGGGATTTGTGGCCAAACCTGTGGGGAACGGCCACGCGAGCGGGCTTGCTGGTGTTGCTGGCGGGGGTGGGGGTTCTGCGCTCACCCTCTGGCTGGCGTGCCAACCAGTCCGGCGCCGCTTCAGTCACCAAGTCCGTCACTCAGCCCGGCAGCATGCGGGTTGGGGCAGCCAGCATGCCGGAAGCCATCGGCGCACTGGCAGCAGAGGGCTCGGAAACCGGCGTGGCGCACGTCCTGGTGGCGGCCGCGGCGCGACGAGCGCGGGCACACGCGGCGGCTTTGCACCTGGCACCGGCCGACGACTTGCGAACGGGCCTGGCGCCCCTGCGCTGCGCCGCCGCCCATGGACTGGAGCCAGGCGCCGAACAGGCCTTGGCCCAATTGTTCTGGGCGCGCCGGGATATGGGCTTGGAGGGCATGCGCCTCGATCTGCCAGCCACCCACTCCGAGCGGCCGGAGGCCCTGGAAGGCCTGGGGCACATCATGGCAATCCCCCTTCAGCAAGGCGGACAACTGGTGGGCGTTCTCAGCTTGGCCGCCAGGCAAGCACCTGGACAAGCGGCCCGACACGACCTGCAATCCCTGGCCACCGTGGCAGCCCAAGCCATCACACGGGTCCGCACGCGCCGGGTGCTGGAGCAACAGCACGCCCAGTTCCGGCGACTGTCCGAGGCCGCCCTGGAAGGCGTGGCCATCGTGGACGGGGGCCTGATCGTCGAGGCCAACCAGGCCTTCGCCGCGTTGTTTGGCTGGTCCCCGGCAAACGTCGCGGGTGCCGAGATTCGAGAGTTCCTCGATGCCATTGACCGGGGCGAACTGGCAAAGCTGTTGGCCGAGGGCAGCGGACAGACCAAACAACTCCAGGGCCGACGACACGACGGCACCAACGTGCCCATCGAGGTGGTCGCCCGCGACTACCCGTACCAGAGCCACCGGGCCAGCGTGTTGGCGGTGCGAGACCTAACGGACCGGCTGCGCGCCGAAGCTCAACAAGCGGCCGCCGAAGAGCGCGCCCATGAAGTGGAGCGGCTCAGGGAAATCAGCCGGTTCCGCAGCAACCTGCTCAACGCCGCCAGCCATGAATTGAAGACGCCCATTACACCCCTCAAACTGCAACTCCATTTGCTCAAGTCGGGGCGCCTGGGCCCCCTGAGCAGCCGCCAGGAGCGCGCCGTGGCCATCCTCGACCGGAACTTGGGCCGCCTGGAGCGCCTGGTGTCGGATGTCCTGGACGTGGCCCGGCTCGACAGTGGCCGCCTCGTGCTGCGCAGTCAAAGCCTGGATCTGAACCCCATGATCTTTGACGCCGTCGAGACGTTCGACGAAACCGCGCGCGACGCCGGCGTGTCCCTGGACGCCCACCTCCACGGTGCCATCTGGCTGACCGCCGACCCGGTGCGAATCACCCAGGTCTTGCACAACCTCATCTCCAATGCCCTCAAGTTCACTCCCCGCGGCGGCCGCATCCTTGTTCGCAGCGGACTCGCCGACGGGGCACGGGGCCTCGACGCCTGGGTGCGCGTCGACGATACCGGCATTGGGCTGGGCCCCGACCAGATCGCACGGCTGTTCCAGCCCTTCAGCCAAGTCCACGACCCCATGGAAACCAACCAACCCGGCACCGGACTGGGCCTCTACATCTCCAGGGGCATCGTGGAACAACACGGCGGGGGCATCACGTGTGAAAGCGGCGGCCGGGGCCTGGGCACCACCTTCCGCTTCACCCTCCCCAACGCCAGCCCAGACCCGCCCAAGGACCAAGAGGACCAGCGACCCTCGGCCCCCCTATCCACCGCCGCCAAGCCCCCACAGGAGACCCAACCGCCGGCGCCCCGCGCCGCCAAGCGGCCTGGCTGGCGGGACGAGCCGGAAACCTAGGCAGCAGACTCCACGATCACGCCGCGAGCCACACCACTGCGGGAAAAGCAACGCCCAAGCGATCACAAGCTCCCGCCAACGCTGCGCGGCAGCCTCTCTCCTGAAAACCGCCGCGTCGTTCAAATACCACCTGCTCCTCGCCGCGCCAGCACACCCGATCCTCAC
>JBFJVP010000039.1:0-12741 GCA_041624075.1 Thermoplasmatota archaeon
CTGGACGAGACGCCACTCGTCCCGCCGGGGCTGTTGGTCCTGGCACCATCCGGGACCCCGGGGGCACCGGCCCCAGCGACCCCCCTTTACAATTGGCAAGGCACAACGGCTTGGGGGATGGAGACCTAGCGCCGCTGTGAAGCAACAACCCATGATCGTGGGCCTCGTGGCTGCAGTCGTGACCGCAGCCGTCTGCCTGGCCCTGCCCCCGACAGCGCGCATGCCCGTGCTGGCAGGCTTGCTATGGCTCACCGTCGGCTTGTACATCGGCATGGCGCTCATGGACACCAGCCGCAACACCGCGCTGGAAGCGCTCGGTGGCGTGCCCGTGCTGGCCCTTGCAACCCTCGGCCTCACCACGTCCCCATGGTTCCTGGTGGCCGGCTGGCTTGTGCACCCTGCGTGGGACCTCTTGCACCCCCGGCCGATCCAGACCCGCATTCATCCATGGACCGTGCCATTCTGCATCGTCTACGACGTACTCGTTGCCCTGCTGGTGGCGCTGGTGGCCACAGGCGGCGGCTAGGACTCTGTTGGCGCGCCAACGATGCCCGTGACATCCGTGAAGCTGTACGGGCGCGCGTAGCCTGCGTACCAGTTGTGGTGCTCCAGGACCTCAAAGTCACTCCCAAACAGGTGGTTGAAGACCAAGCGGAACGAATTGACCGGACTCACTGTGTCGGGCACTTGCAGGCCAGGGACATGGAACGCAGCGAGGATGCCAAAGCGCTCCTGGATCGCTGCGCGAAGCTCCGGACCCGGCTCGTCGGGCAACACCGGCAAGGTACGGCCATCGCGCGCCGCGAAGCGTGAGGCTGTGCCGTGGTCCCCCTGGATCAGGATCACTGCATCCGGCGAGGTTGACAGAATCGCATCGACGGTGGCGTCAATGCGGGAGTTGATGTACTGCAACTGGGCCACATAGCCAGCGTGATCCATCCAGGGGTCCCCTGCCAGTTCCAGTTCGCCATTGCGGTTGGCCGAACCGTCGGCTGCGAAGACGAACGGCGGGTGCGGGGCAATCACATGGGCAAAGGTGAACGTTGGCCGCTGGTCGCCGGCAACCTCCGCGACGGCGTCGAATTGGCAATCGATGCGGTCCCTGAGCGCCGCGCCCACGAGGGCGTTTTCGACGAGGCGTAGCGCCGAGTAGTGGATGAGCTCCATGGTAAACGACGTCGGCCCCCCACAATCGACCTCCTGCGCGAAGTGAGGATTGGAGGCCGTGGCTCCCCAGCCGGAGCCCACATGGATCGTGTGGTACCCCGCGCCGGCCAGCAGCCGCAGGACGTTGCTATTCTCCGTTCGCTCCAGGGCAGCCATCCAGTTCTCGGAGCGACCCATCTCTACAGCCAGTGGATCCAGGTAGACCATGTTGAGCGACGACGCCAGCGACAGCGCGGACATCGGATAGTTGCTGGAGGCATTGGCGGGCACGGCGAACCCGCGCGCCTCCAAACCGTCCAGCCACGGGCCATTATTGTAGCCGTAAACCTCATGGAGCACGCGCTCCGAGGCGTAGCCGTCAGGGATGATGTAGTAGATATCCGGCGATGCGGCGGGGGTGAGCTCAGCTTCAAGGCGCAGGGCATCCGAGGGTTCCAACCCGCGCGCGCCAAAGGCGACTGTGCCGGCGTTGAGTACCGTGAGTGCTGCCAGGACAACCGCCACGACCCGGGACAGATCCAGCAGGCTGGCGGAGCTACGCACGAGCCGCACCAGGATCCACGCAACTCCGGCAGCCACCGGCAGCGCCAACCACAACTGCGGGGCTAAGCGAGTGCCGTGGGGAAGCCACCCGAAGCCTTGCACTGGCTCCACGGCGTAACCGTAGCCAAAGAACGCAACAATCAGCACACTGGCCGCAAGGGCTGCACGGTGTGCGTCAAGGACCCGGCGCAGCAGAAGCAGGAGTCCTGCAATGGAAGCCAGGCAAAGCACCAGCGGCATCACCACGTGGACCAGTTGCACCTTGTCCGCATTGGCCATGTAGAGGCCCATCACGGGGACAAGGCCAAGTGCCAGCGGATACCAGGAAGCCACTTCGTCCAGCCACGGGCGCCGGGACTGCGCCTCCAAGCCTAGATCCGCTCCATCAGGTACAGCGTGCGCTCGCTCTGGGCCACCTTGTGCTTCTGCAAGACCTTGAAGTGGGAAGCAAACGCCGCCTCGAAGCCGGGCTCATCGTAGTCATCGAAGATGTCCTCACGGTTCAGCAGCAAGCGCTGGACCTGCGAGTCGGACTTGGGAACGAATTCAATGATGAGGCGCCGGCCTGCCGCCGCCATGAAGCTGGCAACCCGGTGCAGAGGGACGTTGTTGCCGATGGCCAAGTGATGGATCAGGGCCAGGCCCATCACCAGGTCGGCGGGGCCACGATCCAGCAAGGCGTCCCGTTCGGCGTGATGCCAGCCCAGCGCCGGGCTGGGGTTGGTTAGGTCGAGCAGGAGGGGCAACAGGTGCTCCTCCTTGTCAGCCAAGGTCTTCTGGTACGCCAACTCCACGGCGGCGGGATCCATGTCGAAGCAGATCGTCTGGATACCCTGGCGGCTGGCCAGGCGGCTGAATCGACCAACATTGCCGCCCAGATCCCACACGGTTTCAGGCCGCGCCTGGGCGATGAAGGCCTCGACGACGCGCGTCTTGTCCGCTTGGGCAGCCTCCGAGTAGTTGGTGTCCTGGTAGTAGTCGCCCCACTCGGTGCCGGCAGGCTTCCATTCCAGCTTGCGCACCGTGGATTGCAGGCTGTCCAGAAGGGCCAGCAACGCGTGCTTGCTGATGCGAGCCGACGCCACCTGCCGGTTGCTGCCCGCGTGCTTGGCCTGACTCTTGGCGTGGAGGTGGATGTGCGCCAGCAGCCCCGGCGACAACCGGGTCTTGCCGGGCAGCAGGCGGCTGGCAAGCTCCAAGGGAATGCCATCGATGTGCAGGCGCCCCAGTTTGCCCAGGGACACATCGGTGTGCGCCATGAGTGCCAGGGGCGCCAGGAAGTGCTGACAGAATTGCTTGTAGGCAATCCAGGGCGAGCCCTCGTCGTAGCGCCCGAAGGACAGCGTGTCGATAAGGACCGGCTTGGCTCCGGGGCGCGCCAAGAGGTTGTAGGCGCTGGCGTCTCGCAGGCACATCCCGTGCTCCAACGCCATCGCTTGCGCCTCCAGGGTCACCAGGGCGGCGTCCTTCAGCTGGCTGAAACTCCACTCATACGGATAGGAAACGAAGCGCACCTCGTGGGGCTTCAGGACTCGGTGGGCGCCTGGCGAGGTGGACACATCCACCTCTGCGTGGGCCACCATCAGGTCCCGCTCAATCAACGCGTCGTAGAGACCCGAAGACATGAGCGCGTCGTAATCTGCGGCGCCCCGCGGGGAAACGTGACGGTGCAGTCGCCCCTCGCGGCGAAAAACGAATCCGGAAGGGTCGCGAAACGACGCGGCCAGTTCACTGCTCATGGGGCTTGCGGCCAAACAGGCCCAGGAAGAAGTCCTTGATACGGCGCCAGAACAACTTGACGGCAAAAACCGCTCCCAGCAGGGAGGAAACCAGCACTTGCCACAGCACCGCTCCGGTGCCTGGATCCAGGTAGGCTGCGGCCGACGGAATCACCATGATTGCGACGGCGGCGGCCAACAGCAACGTTCGAGCCAGTGACATGATTGAGCCCCGAGGGTCATTCGGACGCGCGTCGTGCGAATAAGGATTTACTTGAGAGTGGCGGGCGGCGCGCCGATCTGCCGGCCCGGCCGGCGCAGTTCAGCCGGCGATTGTCGAAGTCTGAGCAACGTGCAAGCGCCCTTTGGGCACCGACTGGCAAGGCGTAAAGCGAACCACCAGGCTGCACCCGCATGAGCGATGCTGGAGCGTGGCAACCACCGGAGCTCGCGGGCAAGGTAGCCTTGGTTGCAGGAGCGACACGAGGCACGGGCCGCGGGATCGCACGAGCCTTGGGTGAGGCTGGCGCAACCGTCTATTGTACGGGGCGCACCACGGCCACCCAGCAATCGCCCATGCAGCGGCCCGAGACCATTGAAGAGACCGCGCACATGGTCACCGCCGCCGGGGGAAGTGGCATCCCGGTCCGCGTTGACCACAAGCATGTCGCGCAGCTGCGGGCGCTGGCTCGCCGCATCGAGGACGACCACGGTGGGCTCGACCTCTTGGTCAACGACATCTGGGGCGGCGACGCCGCCATTGATTGGGGGAAAAGCTTCTGGGAGGGCGACCCCGACACGGACTGGGCAGTCATCGAGAACGCCCTGCGCACCCACTTGAACACGGCGGCAGTCATGGCGCCACTCTTGGCCAAGCGCCAGGGCCTGATCGTGGAGGTGACCGACGGGGACACCTACCAGTACCGGTGCCACCTCACCTACGACCTGGTGAAGACCACGATCCTGCGCATGACCTACGGCCTTGCCATGGAGGGCGCCAAAGCAGGCTTCACAGCAGTCGCCGTTACTCCCGGTTTCCTGCGCAGCGAGGCGATGCTGGAACGCTTCGGGGTCACGCAGGAGAATTGGCGCGACGGCGCAAAGACCGACCCGGACTTCCTGGCTTCAGAGACGCCGCTCTTCGTTGGCCGGGGGATCGCCCATCTCGCAGCCGCCGAGCCGGAGGACCGGGGGCCGCGGGCGGGCCGTGTGTTTGCATCGTGGACACTTTCGGACGAGTTTGGGTTTCCCGACGAGGACGGAGCGCGGCCCCATTGGGGACGCCACTTTGCCAAACGCTACCCCGATTCACCCATGCTTAGCTTGGATGATTCGTTTTACGCGTATTGGAAGCCAGTCCTGTAGGCTCCGGGCACGGGGCTTGCCAAACGGCAAGGACCGCACCGCCCGGCTCCCGGAAGACGGCAAACCGGCCAAAGGACCCCACATCCATGGCCGGCTGGATGATGGTCCCCCCAGCGTCACGAATAGCCGCAACGCTCTGGTCAACGCTGGCGACGGCCAAGTAGTTCAACGTGCCTGCTCCATCACTGGGCTGGATCGGACCCGTAATGCCTCCGCCAGGCTTCCCGGCGACGCGCCACTGGAGGTAGGGCTCGCCGTCCGGCCCAGCCACGTCCTGGTACGTCCACTGGAAGGCGCGCGCGAAGAACGCGCGGGTAGCCTCGATATCCCGACTTACAATCTCCGTGTGACAGACGTGGCCTGCCGGCGTGGGCTGCACCATGATCGTTGCCGCAACGGTATGTTATCTGGCGCCCTGCAAGGCGTTTTGCTTGGGTGCCGTGCCCGCCGCAGCCGCCTACGAGTTGCCACGCACCAGGAACATGATGCCAATGGATGCGGTCAACACCTGGAATTCGGCGCCGCCGCGCATGAAGTGCCATTCTGGCAAGTGGACGATGAAGACAGCACCGAGCATTACCAACGCAATGGCGAAGCCTGCATACCGCGTTGCCAGGTCAGCCAAATCATGCTTGAAGCCGCCCGCCAGAATGGCAATGCCGGCTGAGGCTTCCGCCATGGCAACCAGCCAGAAGACCAAGCTCGATCCAAAGAACATGGCATCCAGCATCTCTGCGGGCGGGACCCCATCCATCATCTTCTGGAAGCCATGGTAGACGAAGATCCCAGCCAGGCCGAGTCGGACAATCCAGTGAACGTGGGGCCGAAGCGGTTCAAAAGTTGCACCGATCCTATCTGCAAACGCAAGTGCCATGAGCCAAGTGTATCGCGCTTTGTGCTTGACCTCTTGCCACCGGGGTTGAAACAGAAGTTCAACGCAAGAGCACGGGCCCAAGGACCTTCATTGCAAAAACCTGGCGCGCCTTGGGGCGGCGTGGCCGCCCACCTGACAAAAAGGGCCAAACGAGGGGGTCGAACCAACCAAGCCGACCCCCTCGCCACCCGATCCACCTAGCCATGCCATGACATTGCCGAACGTACCGCAGGAGACGCCAACCTTGGCAACCACCAACCTCCATTACGCATCGACCAACCAGCATGCGAACCCATCGTCGAAAGGCCAAGAACCTTGGTTCGTGGCCTACCCCCTTGAAGTCCTCTCGGGATCTGACGAAGCGCCTCGCTAACGGTCCTGTTCGGCGGGTTGATCCGAGCCCTTCGGCTCAGACACACGGGTGAGGCTTCGGTTCCCACGCCCACTGCCCGCGCTGCGGGAAGGCGTGTACCAGAAAGGGCGAAAAGCCGCCCACAGGCCCAAAGCACCTGGAGCGAGGTTCAACTCTTTCGTTTAAACTTTATGGTACACGCGGTGGTCGTTTCTGCTTCATCTAATTTCCATGAAAACGAAATGGCCACAAGGCAAACCCACCCCACGCCAGACCTGCCGTGGCGCCGCCAAGCCATTGAGGTTTCTTGTGCAACCATAAAATTGCACCAGTCGGCGCCAGGCGGCATGTAGACCCCGCAAACCAGAGACCACCCTGCAACCGTCAACTAGCTATCATCAACACGCACACAGCGGATGTCCAACCCGGCCTTGTGAGCCTGCAACAACGCCTTACCCTCACCACTCGCCGCCTTGAACCGTATCTTACCCTGCATGGACGCCATGCCCTGGGTCACCCGATCCCCCTCGACCTCAATGTCAAACAAATGACCCCCCGCCGACGCAGGCAACAAGAGGAAAACGTTCTGCGACGTGGCCTTCAGCCGTGGCTGCAAGCCGCCACCAGACACCGCCCGCGGCGCCGAATCGACCGGCCCACGCCGCGCCGGGCGACCCGCCCGAGCCTGCACATCCAGCCTTAGCCCCAACCGGCGTTCAAGCGCCTGCACCGTCCGGCCGCCCTTGCCGATCAACTGCGGAACCTCATCCGCATCGACATACACCCGCGCTGTATTGCCACGGAGATCGACATCCATAGGCCCCCGCACATAGCGACGCAAAGCCCGCATCAGCTCCCGTTCCGCCAGCGCCGACGCACCACCCGACTGGCGCTGCCCCAATTCCTCCAGAGGCATAACGACGATCTGTTCACCAAACGAGTAGATCTCATAGAGCTCCTCGCCCGAAAGCACGTCCTTCACAATGACAACCGGCCGCGCCAGATCATCCTGCATCATCCCAGAAGGCGTGCGAACCGTGAAGTCCAATTCCAGGATCGTCCTGATCTCCCCCGCCTCGATGAACACCACCGTATCCACGATCTGGGGAATCATGCCCAAATCGACGCGACCAATCAATCGTTGGACCGCATCAATGGCCCGGTTCGCATGGGTGACGCCAAACAGACCAACGCCTGCCAAGCGCATGTCCGCGAACACCTTGAAATCAGCCGTGGTACGCACCTCGTCATACACGACATGATCCGGGCGAACCAACAGCAAGATCTCCCCCGTCCATGCCATATCATGATCGAGGGCACCGTACTGGGTGATCTCCTTGGGAACCTGCAAGTCCCTTGGCTGCTCCATGGTCTTCACCACACGGCCCAAGCCGTGCAAGTGCTCGGCCAATGCGGCAGCAAACGTCGACTTGCCGCTGCCCGGCGGGCCCGCGATGAACACGCCGCGGCTGTGACCCTCGATGCGCTCCTGGATTTCGGCCGGCAAGTCATAGTCCTCCAATTGGAGCTTGATGACAGGCCGGACGGCCGTGACTTCGAGGGCGTCGGAAAACGGAGGCTGGGCGATCGTGATGCGCATGGGGCCCAACTGGACCACGGTGCAACCATGGCGCTGAAGCTCCAGGAACGAGTTATAATCCCGCTTGGCAAACTCGATGCACTCCCGCGCAATGGCTCGAATCTCCGTGTGCCGCATGTCGGTCGTGCCAAACGCCTCGTACGCCAACTGGCCAGGTGTCCCTCGCTTCACCATGGGGCGGCAGTCCGCCTTGAGGTGAACCGACATGGTGTCTTCGTCAAAGAACCGCCAAATCAGGAGGCCCTCGAGATCTGGGGCTTCAACGATGGGGCGCAAGTAGAGGTGCCGGACCCCCTGGGCACTGGCAGCATGGGCTTGCACCCGATCTGACGTTACGAAAAGGGCGTCGTGCGCGATCGCTGTGTCCCGAATCCTTGCGTCCACGGCACCCGCATCCGCATCCCGGATTTCGTCGGCTGTGGGGCGCTCGCCCACGAATTGGACGACGATGGACCCCTCACGACCCAGCCGCTGGAGTTCCTGGAGTTCAGTGAGGCCGGCGAACCCAGTCTCGTGGCCGCGGTTCGCCTGCGCCTCCAGCTCCGCCAACGCGGCCAGGGGCACCAGCACCCGGGAGCCTTCGTGCTCCCCAGAGGCTACGAGTTCAGTAATGCGGCCGTCAACGAGTACGGACGTGTCGGGGACCAAGGTCTCAGGCACACCTGATCGCAGCGCCGGCACCCTGATAGCCGTACGGATCGGATGCGAACTAGCCGGTGCAGGTTTCCGGGAATTCAAAGGTCACCCAGTCGGGGCGGGCCGCCTTCACACCCATGGCGAGCGTCAACTCAACGCCACTGGCGCTGGCAGGGCCATCCCCCACCGGAATCACTTCCAGCAAGAGCCGGTCATCCAGTGAGACGCCGAGGCCACCAATGGTACGCTCGATGACACTTTGCAGAGTCACTGGCAGGGGCCCACGCGCGGTGTAGTCGCCTGTTTGGCCAGCAATGGAAGCACGTAGCAGCCAATCACCCGGCAAATTGCCGGTGAGAGGCTCGGCGTGCATGTAGACTTCTGAAATCGTAGCCTGGTGGAGGCCGTGCACGTAGACGCAGTTCTGATTGGCCAGCCCGTTGGCGTGATGGATCAGGGTGCCACCTGGGCCGGGGCGGCTGGAGCTGAAGACCTTCATGGTCTGATCCCGGTAGATCCAGTTGCCATCGGAACTGCCGTCGGTCATATACCGTGGCTCGGCATGGGATGTGGCTTGGGCTTGTTCGGCGCCGACACAGCCGGCCAGCACGGGCGCGGTCAGGGCGACAAGGAAAATGATGGTTCGAAGCATGGGCGTCGAAACGGAGTAAACCCCCCGCCTCTTTGGAACCAATCGAACAGGCCTTGGCCTGAACGCTTCAACGGGCTGGCCGCGGCGCCCGGAATCTGTAGCTAAAACGGCAACGTGCCAGGCGCGGGCTTGTCGAGTTCGGTTGGGTTGGTGGGGCATGGGAGTCACCGGGGCCGTCTGCCGGCCACATGCAACCTTCGCCGCCGCTATCTTAAAACATCATATGTACAAGTGTGCAGATCGTGCAAGTTTTTGGCTGCCAGCGAAACCATCTGGTTGAACCTGTAGTCATTTCGCGCAAGAATATCGACCTAACGGCCCACGCCGTGATGAGGTGCATCGCTGCGTGCCCCCGCTGGCGGGCAGCTGGTGTCTCCGATGGCGGAGTCAGCCGCTGCTCCAGGCCGAAGCGCCCAGGGCTTCCAGCCATGCAGCCACGCGTTGCCGCTGGGGCCCCTTGAACCCCTTCTTGTGGACGTAGACTTCCGTTGCTCCCGGAGTCTGCTGGAGCGCCCGGGCCAACGTGTCGGGAGCTTCGCACTCGGCATCCACCGCATACGCAGGGACCAAGTGGCCAAAATCCGCCTCTCCCGCCAACGCCAAATCAGTCTGCCGGGGAACATAGTGGCCGCCGCCAGCCCCCACCAGCACCGGCGCATCGACAAAGCCCCGGCCATCCAGCACATCGGTGACCGCCGCTGCCAGCGCCTGCCCCGAGGGAAGGTCCTCGTACCATTGCTCGTTGCTGCCGATCTCCACGAACAGGCTGGGTTGCCGCATCAGGGGCCCATGGTGAGTAGCCTCGTACGTGACATCATGAGGCAAGCCGTGTTCGTCTCGGTACACGCGCAACCGTCGCAGCAAGGCACCCATATCGCGCGGCGCACTGGGGCTCAACGTCTCCGGGCGCCCGCCAAACTCAGCCGCCTGGTGGTTGCCAATCGGGTGAACCGTCAGGCTCGGCTTGCCCGACGCCGCACGGTGACGGCTCAGAAACCACACCGCCTCGATAGGCCACCCGGCAGCTTCCAGATCGCCACTGAGCGCCTCATCCGTAATCGTCGGGCCATCAACCTCAACCATGCGGGCGTCGCCGCGCTCGCGCACCACGCGCCCCCGAAACTCGCCCACGTCGCTCCAGTCCCCTGTTTCCAGCAAGCGATCGCGGATGTTCACGCTGGCTGAGTCTCCGAGGTTGCAGACGAGGACGCGCATGGGCGCCCGTCAGCCGGCGCGGGACTATACAGGACTGTCGGAGCGCCGCAAGCCAGCCGCGGGGCGCGCCCTGCTTGGTGGGCACGCCTACTTCTGCACCGGAATCAGAACCTGCCGGACAATTCGGGGCTTGCGCAGAAGCGTCGCCTGTAGCCACTGCCGCCCCAAGATCAATGCGAGGCCAATGGCGACCGTGAGTGTCAGGTGGGTACTCTTGGTGCGCCCGGTCGGCATCTTCTTGTCCTCCTTGGCCCCGGTGATGGGAAGGAACGTCTCACTGACCCAGGACGTGGGCATGCCATGGCGGCCCAGAATCTCCTTGACCTCGGGAGCAGCGTTGCGCCGCTTGCTCCACAAGTGCTGCACGTACTTGTTGGAGAGCTCCACCTCACTCTCAAGGCGGCCATCCCGGAAGGCGCGCACATGAATCTGCAGATCGTCGGGCTCCTGGCGCACAACGCCCCACACCATACCCGGCTTGCGCGCCTGCTTCGGGTCCCGGGTGAAGCCCTCCGCCAACAGCACCGCCTTGCAGGCCTTCAGCCAAACGGCGACCTGGGGGTCCGGGGCCGCCGGTTCCATGGGCCGGGCTGGACCCGACGGCTCGTGGGGCTCGTCGGCCGGCACGCCTGGCACATGGACTTCGCCGGCTTCGTCCGGCTCGATGGGGGTGTCGCCGTTGGCGCTTTGCCTGGGCACGGCCCCTAATCGGTCGCCGAACTTCTTTAGCGTTGACCCCCACGGCTTTGGGCCACCCCGCTCTGACCGGGGCCGTGGCCACCGCCGCATGCCCCCGCTGCCAAGCACCCATTCCCGTCGACGGCACCACTGGCACCTGCCCGGGGTGCGCTTTGGCAGTCGACTTCATCGACGCTCCCGAGCGACCCTGTGAAGCGTGCGCGGCCCCCGTACCGCTAACGGGCGCCGAGGTGGTGCGTTGTCCCGCGTGCGGCCACATCCAACCAGCCGAGCCTGGGCGCCCCCTGCGTTTCGTGGCTCGCTGCCCCCGGTGCCGCCGTCGCGTCCAGGTTCCAGCCCAGGCCTCACATGCTCCCTGCCCGGCGTGCGGCCAGGCCCTTGCTCTGTCGGACACGCTTTAAACGAGCACCAAGTTGGAGCCACCGTCCCATGGCCAAGCCGCTTGCAGAGCACAAAGGCGTCGTCAAGTCACGCAAGAAGCGCGACGAACAGACCGCTGAGGCGGGCCGCAAGTGGCCCTTCCGGCGCGGCGGCCCCAACGAGGAGGCCGCCGAGGAAGCCGGCTTCGACATGGAGTACGTTCCCGGCGGCTCCGTTCGACGCATCACGTTCGAGGACGAACCCGAGCCTGAACCAGAACCGGAGCGGCCCAAGCGCACGTGGGTGCCCCGCCACCAAACGGACGTGCGTGAAATCGAGGCGGCAATCGACCGCATCGCGGCCAAGGCTTCGGGCGCCGCAGAAACCGACTCGAGCACCCCATCCCCTGGCGCCAGCCGGGCCACGTCCCGAGCCTCTTCTAGCCGTTCATCGTCGATCACTTCGACAACAACGCGCACGTCAAGCCGATCGCGCAGTTCCACGTCACTGCGCGAAACCGCGCCCCGAACCCGTTCCTACGAGCCGCCTCGCCGCCGCACGCTGGATGAAACCACGCGGGTTACGCCGTCCCAGGTGGACCGTGTTCTTGCGGAGCGGTACAAGGACGACCCTGAATTCCAGCCCGTCCAGCCCCGCCGGGAGGCCGCGCCGCCAGCAACCTCCAGCGAGGACCTTGAGGAAACGATCGGTCGCCGCGTGCGGGAGGTGCGCCGCAGCCGCACGGTAACACGACAGGTCGGCGACGAGCCCCCAGAGGTCATCTCATCCGAGACGACGGTGGAGGGGTGGGCGCCCAGCCACGTCCGTGAGACAGCTCCGGCCCCCACGGCAACCCCCGAAGCCGTCGAACCCAGCCTGCCGGCGCTGCGCGACGCCGAGGCAAAGACGCCCGAGACCGCAGCCAGCACGACGGTGACCAAGACCACGCGGAAGGTGACCAAGCGCACCCGCAAGGCCGCACCGGTAAAGAAGGAAGTCACGTCCAAGGCCGAGGCAGCCCCAGCCGCCAAGGCGGCCGCGGAGGCCAGGCCACCCAAACCAGCGAGCAAACCGGCGAAGACCGATGGGGACGAAGAGGCGCCGAAGGAATACCAACCCCAGTGTGGCGCCTTGACCCAGGCGGGATCCCAGTGCCGCAACTCGGCTCGGGCCGGAAGCAAGTACTGCTCCAGCCACAAGGGCTACCGACCACCCAGTGCAGCTCAACTCAAACAGTTGGACACCGAACCCCGCGTCAAGGGCGCCGCAGACACAACGCCCCAGTTGCAGGAGGCATCGAGTCGCGGCGGCACAAGCCAGCCAGGCGACCTGCAAGACCAGTGCGCTGCACTCACCGTGTCGGGCGTGCAGTGCCGCAACTCATCGCGCGCCAACAGCAAGTACTGTGCCAGCCACAAGGGCTACCGGCCCAAGGCCGCTGCAGCGCTCAAGTCACTGGACACGGCGCCGCGCCACAAGGGCGCCGAGGACACCAAGCCCGCGTTGCGCAAAACGGCCAACAAGACCAAAAAGGACAACCCTGGGTGAAGTGGCCATGAA
>JBFJVP010000040.1:0-12527 GCA_041624075.1 Thermoplasmatota archaeon
CCAGCCGCGCCTACTGGTCCAGCGCGTCAATGGCTTCGTTGATGGCGAGGCTGGCATGGAGAGCCTGACCAGCTTGATCCAAGAGCTCGGCAACCTGCCGACAACCATCGAGGATCTGCCCGAGGACATTCCGATCACGCAGGAGCAACTGGAAATTGCTGGTGTAGCCACCCAGCGCCTCTTGGACATCCTGGACGCCAACCAGCCCGTGTCCATTCCTGACTCGGCAGCGTTCCCATTCCACCTGAGCCTGGCGTTCCGCATGCCCGGTCCTGGCCACTTGGTCGTCCATGACATCGAGTTGACCGGCGGCGCGGACACGGTTGAAGTTCTCATGCGGGACGTGGATCCCAGCATCGAGGTGGCGACCGTTGGTGCCCTCGGCGACTTCGCCATGGCCACCGCCGTGCTGCACGATGACACGATGGACGGCGACGTGTCCAGTGTATCGCTACAGGGCGAGCCGCCCCTGCATATCCTGGTCAGTGGCGGCGTCGACATTGACGCGGCAACCACCGACTTGGAGATTCGCCCGGCGCAGCCGTACGACTTGCAAGTGGCGTCCCAGCGCGTCAGGCCCGATGGCGGTCTGGCGCTGATTGCTTCCAGTGAGGCTTTGCCCAGCCTGGAGGCCACCAATGTCGGTGATGTCGTCACGCTTCAAACAAGCCGAGGCGCTGCTTTTGCCCTGGCTCATCAGATCTACGGCTCCGGCAGCACCTTCGAGCACCATGGCCTGCTGATCGAGGATTCGCCCGCTGAGGTGACGGCAAAACTGACCGAAGGAACCATTGACGTGTCCACATCGGCGCGTGGTGGAACGATCACGGCGATTGCTGGCCAAGTGGAGGGCGACTCGTACGGGCAGGCCACCTGGACTTACGTCGAGGGCGCCGGCCGCTGGTTCATCGCCGTCGCCGGCGAGGGCCTGGAATTCAGCAACGACATCGCGCCGGCTGAGGTCCGCGTTGTGTCCGCACGCACCGCTGCCGCGATGACTGGTGGTGGCACCCTGTCAGGCTTCAAGCTCAACGACGACTTGATGGCGTTCGCTCTGCCTGGTGTCCGCACCGCCAGCGTCCAACCGATCGAGGGCGGCGGCTTCGCCATTTCCACCTCGACTGCTTCGTCGCGTGCCTTCACGCTCGACTACGAGCACAACACGCCCGACGGCCTGGAGTACCAGCGGTTCAGCTTCTCCAGCATTCCCACTGCGTTGTCCATCGAGATCACGCCAGACAGCATCAACATCGGAACGTCAGAGCCCGTCGATCAGGTGGTCGGCGACATGGAGCGGCCGCTCGATGGATCGGCAGCGCCCGCGACGCGCACCGCGCTGGTCATGCAGGATCTCGACGGCACGGCGTCGGTCGCGATGGATGAAGCCAACGTGAACCTGATGGCCAATGGTGGATTGACCGATGGCGCGGTCCTGTCGTCCAACATCGTGGACGACGCCGGCGACCATGAGTTCATGGCCATTGGCGGCAACCACATGCTGGCTGATGTGGAAGGCATTGCCCGTCAGCACTCCGCCAAGGTCACTGGAATGACGAGCCTCGGCGACGACGTGGGCGGCATCATCAGTGGCTTGGCAGGTGGAACGGGCGGCATCGAGCTGAACTTGGGCATCGAGGGCCCCCTCTGCTGGAGCTTTGGAAAGGACGCCAACGTCCTGAAGTTCTGCATCACCAACGTCCCTGAGCACATCGATGTGGACTTTGAGCTGGTGCCCCGGCCCTACATCACGTACAAGGCCAGCGAAGAGATCCGCGAGGTGTCGGTTCAGTTGCTGGCGCCCGACGTGGACATCCTGTTCTTCGTCAAGGGCATCCCCGAGTTGGTCACACTGGAGTTCACCCGTGACGGCGCCGACCTGATCATGAGCGACGCGCTGGATGCCCTGGGCATGGTGGCCAAGCTCCGCGACACCACGATTGCGGCCGGCTTGGAGCACATTCCGCGCACCGTCAGCGTTACCTGGGGCGAGACCGGCATGGGTTTCCAGTTCCCCGACGGTGATGCGCTGGGTCGCATCTACGCCGGCATTTCCCGTCCAGGCCTGTCGTTCTTCACGGAAGTGGTCCACTTGCCCTCTGTTCAGGTGTCGTGGGGCAGCAACTCCATGGCCGTCGACTTGGGCGATGACAAGATCGGGTCCGCGCTGCTACAGTTGGTGCTGAGCCCCGAGGACGCGCCGACGGCGGCACTCCAGTTGTTGTTCGAGGCGCGGGGCATTCCCGGGTTGGCTGCCACGTGGGTCGATGACGGCGGCAGCTTCCGCACGGATGGCTCATTGGACTTGGTGAAGCTGGAGTTGATTCAGGGTATCGCTGAGGATCCCAACCTGAGCCTGATCTTCCAAATCGAGGACGTACCCCGCATCGAGAGTGCCGCCTGGACGGCCGACACCTTCGACCTGGACTTGGGCGACCAACGCATCGGGCGCGTGTTCTTCCAGTTCATCGCGGGCGACTTGACGCTCTACATCGAGGCATTGGGCGTTCCCGGACTCCACGTTGGATGGGGCGCCGTGGGCGGCCGCATGAGCACCGATGGGCGCCTGGACAAGATTGAGGCGTTCTTCCGAAAGGGCAACCAGGCCCCCATGATCCAGGTCATCCTGCGCATCCTGGACGTGCCGCAGTTGCGCCAAGCCACTTGGGGCGCCGGTATCCAGTTCGAGTTCGAGGATGGTGGCCGCATTGGCGAGATCTTCTTCGAGTTCCTGTCCGACCAGGTGGACGACGCCAGCGACATCCTGTTCCAACTGGAAGCCAAGGGTCTGCCTGGCTTCGCGTTGAGTCCGGATGAGCGAACCTTGTCCACCGACGATCGCATTGACCTGATCCGCTTGTTCCTGCGCCTGGGTCCCGAGGCAGCCCCGCCGCTCTTGATGAGCTTCGAAATCGAGGGTGTCCCCCAGATCGCAGGGCTGTCGTGGGCGGACGGGTTCGATTTGAACTTTGACCCCTTGACGGACCGCATCGAGCGCATTGAGTTCCTGTTCGTCAGCGATGCCCCAGGCACCGCGTCCGACCTGTACGTTCACCTGTTGGCCTTGGGCGTTCCAGGCTTGCTGCTGGACACCGCCAACGGGCTGCTTGCCAGCGACGCCGTGCTGGATGAGTTGACCATTGACTTCCGCTTGGGCGACATTGCGGCGCCCACGATCCTGATGACCTTCTCGCTCGAGGGCGTGCCGGCTATGCGGGCCGGCGGCTTCGGCGAGCAGGGCTTCGGTTTGCACTTCACGCCGGCTGATGCCCAGATCGAGCGTATCGAGTTCCTGTTCCAGGCTGAAACCCTGGGCGACGTGCCCGAGCAGTTGCAGATCTACCTGGAGGCCCAGGGCTTCCCCGGCATCGCGCTCGACTTGGCCAACGGTGGAACCCTGGAAACGGACGCGCCGTTGGACAGCCTGCTGGCGCACTTCCACACCGGCGCCAAGGGCGCACCGCTCATCGAGTTGAACTTCCTGGTAACCGACATGCCGCGCATTTCCGGCGGCAACTGGGGCGCGGATCAGTTCGAGCTCGGGCTTGACGGCCACATCGGCGAGATTCTGCTGGAGTTCAACCTGGATCTCCCGGATGCTCCCGACGTGTACCTCCTGTTCAACGCCCTGGAGGTGCCCGGCTTCTCGGTTGCCTGGCCTGAGGGTAACGGCGTGCTGAGCACCCATGGCACCCTGGGCGAATTGACGTTGCTCGGCATCGTCGGTGACCGGGATGGGTTCAAGTTGGTGGGCGAGGGCCTGTACGCACGCTTCACCATGACCGACGTGCCCCGGATTATCGGCGGCACGTTTGGCGAGGACAACTTCCTGCTCGACATGGACGGCCGGATTGGTCAGGTTCTCTTCGAGTTCAACTTGGACTTGCCTGGCGGGGCGTCGGACATGTACATGTTGCTGGACTCCAAGGGAATTCCCAGCATCGAGGCCCGCTGGCCCGCAGGCGCCGGCACCATCGAGACCGGCGACGTTCTCGATGAGTTGACCCTGGTGGCCATCATGGGCCCCCGCACGGGTTACAAGCTCACCGGCGAGGGCCTGTTCGTCCGCTTCAGCCTCCTTGGCGTTCCCGCCATCACGGGCGGCGAATTCAGCAACGATGCCCTGTCGTTGGGCCTCGACGGCCGCATCGATGAGATCATTCTGGAACTCATCGTGGATCAAGCGGGAACGGCCGCCGATGTCTACCTGTTGTTCAACGCGCTGGGCGTTCCCGGCATCGACCTTCGCTGGCCTGATGGTGCTGGAACCATCAGTACCGCTGGCACACTGGACCGCTTGGCCCTGTTGGCGATCGTGGGGCCACGCTCTGGCACGTCGCTGACGGGCGAAGGCCTCTCGTTGTTCTTTGAAGCACGGGGTGTGCCCGCCATCACAGGCGGCGTGTTCCGTGACGACGCGTTTGCGCTGCCCCTGGCTGGCCGCATCGAAAGCATCGTGCTCCAACTGGTCATGGACCTGCCCGGAACGGCCAACGACGTGCTCCTCTTGGCGCAGGCAGAAGGCGTGCCCGGGCTCAACGTGGCCTGGCCCGATGGTGCTGGCACCATCAGCACGGCAGGCACGCTGGATCGCATTCTGGTCGTTGGCATCGTCGGCCCCCGCACGGGTACGACCCTGACGGGCAACGGTATTTCACTCATCTTCCAGGCGGAGGGAATTCCGGCCATCACGGGTGGCGAGTTCCGTGAGGATGCCTTTGCCTTGCCGCTGGCTGGCCGGATCGACCACATTTCCCTTGAGTTGATTCTGGATCAAGCCAATGACGCTGCGGATGTCTACCTCCTCTTCGGCGCTGACGGTGTTCCCGGCATTGAAGTCCGCTGGCCTGATGGTGCTGGCACCATCGAAACCAACGGTCCGCTGGACCTGATGACCATCGTGGGCATCATTGGTCCCCGCAGCGGAACGCGCCTGGTCGGCGAGGGCCTCTCCGTGACGTTTGTCACCCGCGGCGTTCCCGCCATCGCGGGCGGCTCCTTTGGCGACGATGGCTTCCGGCTGGGTCTGGACGGCCGCATCGACCAGATCACGATGGAACTCATCATGGATCTGGCTGGCACGGCGTCGGATGCCTATGTTCTGTTCAATTCGGAAGGCGTGCCTGGCTTCGCCGTTTCGTGGCTCGACGGCGCCGGTACGATCACGACCGACGGCACGCTCGACGTGCTGGAGTTGTTGGCCATCCTCGGGCCCCGGCGCGGCTTGGCCCTGGATGGGGACGGCATTTCCGTTCGCTTCAGTGCCACCGGTATTCCTGCCATTACGGGTGGCGAGTTCGGAAGCGACGTGTTCGCACTCCCCATGGTCGGTCAGATTGAGGAAATCCTTCTGGAGTTCAACCTCAACCAGGCCGACAATGCTGGCGACGCCTACGTGCTGCTTCACGCCCTCGGCGTGCCCGGCATCGACGTGCGCTGGCCCGATGGCCAGGGCACCTTCAGCACTGGCGACCGGCTAGATTCCTTGAGCCTGGTGGGCATTCTTGGCCCCCGCAACGGCATTGATCTGGCTGGCAACGGCATTTCCGCCAAGTTCGTCCTGGAAGGCATGCCGGCGATTAGCAACGGCCACTTCGGAGGCGATTCGTTTGGCTTCGACCTAGACGGGCAAATCGAGCGCATCGCCATTGAATTCATCCTCAACCAGGCAGAAGACGCACTTGACGCGTACTTGCTCTTCAATTCCGAGGGCGTTCCCGGCGTCAACATCGCCTGGCCCGATGGAGCGGGAACCGTCACGACCACCGGCCCCCTGGACCTCTTGAACCTGGTCGCGATCCTTGGACCTCGCACTGGCCTCGATCTTACCGGAGAGGGTTTCTCCGCGAAGTTCGTCGCCAAGTCGATTCCTGCCATCACCGGCGGCGAATTTGGCGGCACCACCTTTGCACTACCGATGGCCGAACGGATCGAGGAGATTTCACTGGAATTCATCCTGAACCTGGCTGGCCAAGCCAACGACGCCTATGTCGTCTTGAATGCGCTTGGAATTCCGGGCATCGACATTCGTTGGCCCGACGGCGCGGGCACCGTCAGCACCACGGGAGTCTTGGATGAACTGACCCTGGCTGCCATCCTCGGCCCCCGCGTGGGCACGACGCTGACCGGCAATGGCTTCTCTGCCAAGTTCATCATTCGGGGCGTTCCCGCTATTACTGGCGGCGAGTTTGGCGCTGATGTCTTTGCGCTGCCCATGGTGGATCGCATTGAGGAAATCCTGATCGAGTTCATCTTGAACCAAGCTGACGACGCGGGCGACGCCTACGCCTTGTTCAACGCCAAGGGCATTCCTGGCATCGACATTCGCTGGCCGGACGGCGCTGGGACCATCAGCACGACTGGAACCCTTGACGAGCTGAGCTTGGTAGCCATCCTTGGCCCTCGCAGCAACACTAACTTGGTGGGCGAGGGCATGTCTGCCAAGTTCCTTCTAAAGGGCGTTCCAGCCATCACTGGTGGCGAGTTCGGAGACGCTGTCTTCGCGGCGCCGATGCAGGGCCAAATCGAACAGATCACCTTGGAGATCATCTTCGATCAGGCTGGCGTCGACAGCGATGTCTACGCGCTCTTCGACGCGAAAGGTGTTCCTGGAATTGATGTTCGCTGGCCTGGTAGCGTCACGACCATGAGTACCACGGACAGGCTGGATTGGCTGACCCTGGTTCTCTTGGTCGGTGAGCGCCGCGATTTGGATCTCATTGGCAAGGGACTGTCCGTCAAGTTCCTGATTGAAGGCGTTCCCGCCATTACGGGCGGCCAGTTTGGCGGAGACATCTTTGCGCTCGGATTAGATGGTCAAATCGAGCGGATTTCGCTTGAACTCATTCTGGATCTTGACGGAGTTGCCAACGATGGCTACGTTCTGCTCAACGCGCTGGGCATTCCCGGCATCGATGTTCGTTGGCCTGGCGGCGTGGGAACCATCAGCACCACCGACGCGCTGGATGAATTGAGTTTGGTGGCCATTCTGGGCCCCCGCAGCGGCACCAACTTGGTCGGCGAGGGTTTCTCCGCGAAGTTCGTCGTGGATAGCGTTCCGCCGATCACCGGTGGCGAATTCGGCGGCACGACGTTCGCGCTGCCGATGGCTGGCAAGATCCGCGAAATTGTCATTGAATTGATCGTGGATGCTGCCGTCGACGCGGCGGATGCCTACGTGCTGTTCAACTCCCGGGGCGTTCCCGGTATCGACATCCGTTGGCCTGGTGGCGTGGGAACCCTCAGCACCAGCGGCACGCTCGACCATCTGAGCCTGCTGGCGATCCTGGGCCCCCGGAGTGGTACCAAGCTGGTGGGCGAGGGCATGCAGGCGACGTTCCTTGCAAAGGCCGTGCCGGCCATCACGGGCGGATCCTTCTCCGACAATTCCTTTGGCATGGGCCTGGCGGGCCGCATCGAGCAGATTACGCTGGAATTCATCTATGACATGGCGGGCACCGCCACCGATGTCTACGCGATCTTCGATTCCCGCGGCGTGCCCGGCATCAACGTTGCCTGGGGCGACGGCGGCTCGATCTCGACGACCGGGCCCTTGGATCTGTTGAGCTTGGTGGCGATCGTGGGCCCCCGTTCGGGGACGACGCTAACAGGTGAGGGTTTGTCCATTCACTTCTCGGTGACCGACATGCCTCGGGTGCGCAGCGGCTCCTGGGACAAGGACAGCTTGAGCCTCGACTTGGATGGCCGCATCGGCGAGATCCTGTTGCAGTTCATCCTAGACCAGGCCGGCACCGCCAGCGACGCGTTCGTGCTGTTCAACTCCAAGGGCGTTCCCGGCATTTCCGTGGCTTGGCCCAGTGGCGTTGGTTCCATCAGTACCCAGGGCACCCTGGACTTGTTGGACCTCCTTGCAATTGTGGGCCCCCGGCGTGGCTTGGCCTTGGATGGCGAGGGGCTGTCCGCTCGCTTTACGGCGACCGGCGTGCCGGCGATTCGGGCCGGGTCCTTTGGCGGGGACGTATTCTCGCTGGATATGGCGGGGCGCATCACGGAGATTGCGCTGGAGTTCATCCTGAACCTGGCCGGCACCGCCAATGACGCCTACGTTCTGTTCAACTCCAAGGGTGTGCCCGGCATCTCGGTCGCCTGGCCTGGTGGCGCCGGCACGTTCAGCACGGCGGACACTTTGGATCTGCTCAGCCTCGTGGCGATCGTTGGTCCGCGCAATGGCCTGGATTTGGCTGGCAATGGCCTGTCCGCCAAGTTCGTTGCGCGCAGCATTCCCGCCATTACTGGCGGCGTCTTCGGGGCCGAGGAGTTCACGCTGGGCCTCAACGGTCGCATCCAGGAAATCTCGCTGGAGTTCATTCTGAACATGGCCAACGACGCAGCCGACGCTTACGTGTTGTTCAATTCGAAGGGCGTGCCTGGCATCAGTGTCAGTTGGCCTGGCGGTGTGGGCTCGCTGAGCACCACGGGCCGCCTTGACTTGTTGAGTCTGGTGGCGATCGTGGGCCCCCGCAGCGGCCTCAACTTGGCCGGTGAGGGCTTGTCTGCCAAGTTCGTGGCCAAGGGCATTCCGCAGATCACAGGCGGTTCCTTTGGCGGCGAGGTGTTCGCGCTGGACTTTGCGGGCCAGATCGAACAGATTGCCTTTGAGTTCATCCTGGATCTTGCTGGATCGGCCACCGACGTCTATGCGTTGCTCAATTCGGAGGGCATTCCCGGCATCAGTGTCGAATGGCCCGGTAGTGCAACCTCCATTAGCACCTCAGATGAACTGGATCTGCTTGATCTTGTTCTGGTCGTCGGTCCCCGCCAGGGCTTGGCCCTGGCCGGCGAGGGACTGTTCGCCCGGCTAACCCTTGAGGGCGTGCCAGTGATTCGTTCCGGCGGCTTCGGCGGCACCGCCTTCAGCTTGGATCTTGCTGGCCGGGTTACCCGCGTCGCGCTCGAGTTCATCCTCGATCAGAGCGGTGTGGCCAGCGACGTGTACGCTCTCTTCGAGGCGCTGGGTGTACCCGGCATCGGGTTGGGCTGGACCGACGGTGGCGGCACCATCCAGACTCAGGGCGCCCTGGACCAACTTTCCTTGGTGGCCATCCTCGGGCCTCGCAACGCGCAGACGCTGACTGGCGAAGGCGTATCCACGAAGCTGGTCATTACGGGTGTCCCGGCGATCACTGGTGGTTGGACCAAGGATTCCATTGACTTGGGCCTGGCTGGCCGAATTCAGGAGATTCTGCTCGAGTTCATCCTGGATCTTAGCGGCTCCACGGCGGATGTCTACGCCTTGTTCAATTCGAAGGGTGTTCCCGGTATCAGCGTCGGCCTCGGCGCGTCTGGTGGTACATTGTCCACCACGGGCACCCTGGATCTGCTGGATCTGTTGGCCATCGTGGGCAAGCGCAGCGGCACCTCCCTGGGTGGAAACGGCGTGTACGCGCGCCTCACCGCAACGGGCGTGCCCGCCATCTCGGCCAGTGGCTGGAGTGGTAGCGGCTTGTCCATCGACCTCGCTGGTCGCATCACAGAAATCAACCTGGAATTCATCCTGAACCTGGCCGGCACCGCCTCGGATGTGTACGCTCTGTTCAACACCAAGGGCGTGCCCGGAATCAACGTCGGCTTCAGCGGGACCGGTGGCACGATCGGCACTAGTGGCACGTTGGATTCGCTGACCCTGGCAGCCGTGTTGGGTCCCCGCAGTGGGACAAACCTGGCCGGCGAAGGCATGTCGCTGCTGTTCAGCTTGACTGGCGTGCCCGCCATCGCGGGCTCCTGGGACAAGGATACGCTGTCGCTTGACCTGGCTGGCCGCATCCAGGACATCACCCTGCAGTTCATCATGAACCTGGCCGGGACGGCCTCCGACGTGTTCCTGCTGTTCAACTCGAAGGGCGTGCCCGGAATCAGCGTCAACTGGGGCAATTCGGGTGGCGCTTTGAGCACGACGGGTACGCTGGATCTCCTGGCCCTAGTGGCCATCATCGGTCCACGCAGTGGCCAGACGCTCACCGGCACGGGCGTGTCCTTGAAGTTGACGGCGCGCGGCGTGCCGAAGATCGTGAGCGCACCCTGGGGTGGCACGGGCTTCAGCATGGACCTTGGAACCAAGAAGATCGAGAGCATTTCGTTTGAGGTCTTCGTGAACATGCCACGGGACGCGGACGACCTGTACTTGCTCTTGCAGGCGGACGGGATTCCGTCGATCACGGCGGGAGCTGCCAACAATGGCTTCAGCTTTGATACGCCCCGGGGTCTTGATTCCGCCAAGCTGATTCTGCGCAAGGGAACCTACGCGTACAACCCGGACTCCTATGGTGACGTGTTCCTGGGTGCCTGGATTCGCCCTGACGGTTACGGAACCAGTTGGCCGGGTGTCCTGCAATTCGGCATCAGCGCCAAGATCTCCGGGTTCAAGGGGGCCAGTTGGTCGTCCAACTCGGCGACCAATGGCCAGGACTTGACCATCAAGTTCGTGCAGGACCCGACGTTGCGTGTTGTGGCGGATCTGGAAACCAGTGGCTTGGTGGCCAAGGCGGACCTAACGCTGTCCAACCTGCCGGCGACGGGCACCCTCAGCATCACGCCAGATACATCCAGCTTTACGGGCACCCGCGCGTGCAGTTCATCTGGATGTCTCAGTAAGACGCCTTGGCTGCAAGCCTCCATTGAGGCAGGCACGCGGGGGGCCATGGATTCCGCTGCCAGTCCCTACTGGCCTTGGCAGACCAAGAGCGATCCGGCCGGCAAGTGCACCCGCGACGGCACCAGCACCCACTGTGGCCTGATGGGCAACACGTACTTCGACCTGGGCAACACGGCGCTGGCGACCAAGTGGAAGATCTACTCGCCACTGCCCACGAGCTTCTCGTTCGAGAAGTCCGTGTCCAACGGCGTGCCGTCGTACGACTTCGATGCGGGCGTCGGCATGGGCAAGGTGGATCTGCGCGTCAACACCAAGGTGCCGTTGCCGGTTTCCCCGTACAAGCTTGACATCATGGCGGTGGCAACGGTGTCCAATCTGCCCACCAGCCTGTCGATCAGTCAAGGCATGGGCACGCAATCCCAGGGCGGAAAGCCAACCATTACGGCCACGGCCGGCCAGCCCGTTGAACGGGTCTTTGTGGGCCTGCGCTTCGACGGCAACTGGTACCAGGATCCTGCCGACGTGAAGGCGGTCTATTCGGACGTGACCAGTTCTGGCTTCCCGTTGTGGGCCACCGTCGAGGACATTCCCACCAGTGTGAGCTTGTCCGCGGGCAAGTCCAGTTATGACAAGGCTGACTGCTCCAACTGTGACCCGGCGCTGCCGGCCATCACGTACAGCGCCAGTGCCCGTACCCTGGATGCCACGCTGTACACCAACATCGGGCAGTTGTGGAATGACATTGGCCGCAACGCAATCAAGAATGGCGGATCATCGGTGCCCGGGTGGCTCAAGGGCCTCGCCCAGTACGATAGCCAGGGGCACTTGTTGCTGCAATTGGTGGATATCCCCCGTGACGGTGTGGCCATCAGCACGTCGGGCAATGCCCTCATCGTGGATCCCAGTCCGACTTATGGCGAGCGCCTGGGCCGGTTCTTCGGTGATTTCCAGTTGAAGTTCCACGATGGTAAGAGCCAGCCCAGCAAGTGCGTCATCTGCCTTGACTTCGCGGAGCTGAAGTACTTCTGGCATTACGACTGGTGGTTCGGCATCGAGACCCTGTCGCTGCTTTTGGATGACCTGGGTCGCGTCAAGATCAACCCGAGCCTGGAGAGCATCGTGGAGATCGACGGCAAGTTGGTGTTCCACTTCCGGGCGGGCGCCGGTTTCTCCGCCGGTGCGGGCTTGGAACTGTATGTGGTTGGCAGCCGTGTGTTGTGTGTGTGCATCAATTTGCCAACGCTGAGCCTGATTCTTGATCCAGGTTTCATCTCGTTCGAGGTTCTGAATTGGGAGTGCTGTACGATTGAGTACTTCTACCTCGGATGGCCGTGTTCGAAGAGTTGGAAACTGTACTGGTGTGACCGCCACTACAAGATGGGCGTTCGCGGCACGTATCCGGGCAATTGGGGCTTCGATCTGCCGATCGCGGTTCCACCTGTGGTGCCGTTCCGTGGCTTGGATGTCAAGTACGGCACTCACCACGTGTTCATCAACCCGCGAACCTTGGCGTGCGGCGGCAGTGACTGGAAGAATCCAGAAGCGGTCTGTGTGGAACTTGGGCGTTTGTATCCGTCCGAGTTCATCGTGGCTTACGGTTTCGTGAAGTACTTCTCGTTCCGTGTGGACACGTGGACCACGGACCACAGGCACTGAGACCGCCGCTTCGATTCGTCCTTTGACCTACTTGACGAATCCCGGTTTGCCTTCTTCCCTCCCTTTGCCTGTTTTTTCTTCTCATTAGCAGAGCGAGCAATCGTCTTTTCGTCGATTATTGGCTTGCAATGCAACGGCGCGATTGTGGTTTTTTGAGACCCTTCCCATACTGGTCCGGTACGCCGCGCGTTCTGCCTTCTCACGGGTGGGTGATTAACCATTTTATACCCAATATGTATTGGCTAGGCATCTGGCCAACTAC
>JBFJVP010000041.1:0-12369 GCA_041624075.1 Thermoplasmatota archaeon
GCTGCCGCCAGCAAACCATCGGTCGTCGGCGTGTACCGGTACCAAACCGTGTGCTTGGCATCGTACGACGCCGCGCACGACGGCACCGGTTCTCCAGCCTCGACGGAAGCAAACGTCAGATCCATGGGAACGCTAGTGGATAGGCCTGTGACCTCAGTCGCGTCAGCGAAGTCGTCGTTCTCCACGACCGTTTCGTCGCTCGTGAGCACCAGGCGGCCATATGCGCCCTCCCAGCCGCCGACCTGGATGTAGTACGTCTCACCCGCCACGGGGTCGAAGTGCACCTGGGATTGGCGGGTGCTTCGGTCGTCGTCGTTGCAAGCCAGCAGCGTCAAGTCGCCAAGGCCCCCCGGACCGGCGTGGTAGACCGCCAACACTGTGTCATAGTCGGACCCCAGCGTGTGCACGGCCAGCGGTTGGGAAACCGTTGGATCAAAGCGGAACCACTGGGTTCGCAGGATGTCCCCACAGGGCAGGGGCTCGCCGGCCTCCTCCGTTGGCAGCGACAGCCCGGTGGCGACGGTAAATGGCAAGGAAATGGGCGTCGCGTCCGCGAAGTTGTCATTGGACGGAGGCAGCATCTCGAAGAAGTCGATGTCCATGTCCAGCGGCTGAGTGTGGCCCGTGAAGATCTGGATCTTGTACACTGTCCCGGCAATACCCTCGAATTCCAAATCATAACGGAGGGCATACCTCGCTTCTGCAACGAACGTCAATTGAGTCACCGCATCGCCCGTGTACAAGCGAATCAGCGGGTCGTAGTCCTCCGCATCAATAACCATCCGGTAGAGGCCCGTATGGCTCGGAGTGAATTCGTACCAAATCGTGCGGGAATTATCGTTCACGCGCGGCTCACCAGGCTGAACGGTGGCCCCAATGGTGTCGGTCGTCGTGGAGTAGGGTAGCGACGAAATGACCAAACGGCCGTCGAAATCGTCATGATCCAATGGCGCCCGGGTTTCGAAGGAATAGCTGAGCTCGTCGTCAAACCTGTTGGCGACCCGGAAGTACCCTGTTTCGCCTGCCTCCAAGGAAATGGCGACAGAGAGCGGGTCGTGGTAGGCGTGGTCGCAGTCCACGATCTGGCGCACGCCGCCGTCAATGCGCATGGCGTCCATGCGCTGCCACTGGCTAGCAGCTCCAATGTGCAGGATGGCCCGGGTTGCCTCCGTGGCCGTGTACTTGTACCAAACAGCACGCTCACGCGTTCGGGCTAGGCAGTGCCCGGAATCATCCGTCGTATCGGCCGTTGCGCCCCGCGTGCTGATCGTTCCACTGGGTGGCAGCAAGGCCAAGTCGTAGGCACCCGACGGTTCATCGTTGCCGGGCAATGGCTGCGTGTCAATGGTCACCGTGGTGACCGTGGCTCCAGCACCCATGGCGATGCGCGCGTAGTACGTACGTCCAGCCTCCATTCGCGCCGAGACCGTGAGCGGCTCGGTGGAAGGGCTGGTGGAACGGCAAGCCAGAGGCGGATCCACTGGCCCTGCTGCGTCGCTGCCAAAGATGCCGATTGACATGTAGGAAACAGCGTCTGCCGTCACGAGGAGGACTTCGTCCTGGGTTGCCGTGTACTTGTACCAAACACTACGGGAATAGGAGCAATCCGGCTCGCCTTCCTCCTCCGTAGCCAAGGTCAGGTCGACCGTGTCAGAGAACGGAAGCGAGGTCACCTCGGTGGCCAGCGCCATGGCGTCGTTGATCACGTCGGGTTGGAGTGCAAACGACACAACCGCAGGGGCTCCCAGCGGCCTCGTTGTTCCGAGCTGGAACCAGTACGGGGTACCAGCGGTCGCGCGGAAGTTGATGGTCGCGGCCGACCCTTCGCTGATCGTGCAGGCCACTTCGCCTGCGTCAAGCCAAAATGTGTCTTCGTAGACGGCCAGAACCGCGGCGTCCAAGCCGGCAGCGGTGATGGTGAGGTTGCCGCTGGCGGGTGGCACGTACGAGTACCACGCGGTCGCCTGAATGGGACCGGGCGTGGTGCCAGAAGTGGCCGCCGCAAGATTGTCTGGGCTCAAGCACGGCTGCGGTTCTTCCGGCTCCGTCGATGCAAAGGTGGTGTCGACGGCGTGGGTGCCCGACAATGCCGTGAACCGGTGCGCATCCCGGATGTCGTCATTGGCCGGCGGGTCGCTGGGCAGGGGGTCGCAGTCCGGCACGCATTCCAGGTTGAATTGCAAGTCCCCGGTGCGCCCCGAGCCGCTGCCGACCTGGAACAGGTACGTCGTGCGGGGCGTCGCCTGGAAGACCACTTGCGATTCCCTCTGGTTGAGCCAGTTGTCGTTGCACAGCGGCGTGGGGAACTCCTCGCCGCCCTCGGCGTAGACCGCCAGCGTGGTGTCGAATCCTGAGCCGAACGTGTTTGCCATGATGGTGCCACCCACGCTGGGCTTGTACCGGTACCACACCGTCGACCGGATGTCATAGCACGTGCGGTCCTCGGCAATCTGGGTCGCGGCGTAGTTGTTCGTGGTCGTCGAGAAGGGCAACTCCAGGATGCGCTGGGCATCTTCTGGGAAGTCATGGGCTGGCGCGGGGGTGAACTTGAAGTCGAATTCCAGGAGGCCGCCCGCGTCGTTGGCGCCACCCACTTGGAACTGGTAGACCTGCCCAGGAACCATGTAGAATTCAACACGCGACTGGCTGGTGCCGCCAGCGTCATCGTTGCAGGTCACGTAGGCGAAGTCGTATTCGAAGTCCGTTCCTCGGTGGACGCCGATGACGGTGTCGAAATTGGAGCCAAACGTGTTGACGACCACTCGACCATACTGGGTTGAGCGGTACGGGTACCACACCGTCTTGCCGATGTTGGCGCTACACGGCCGGGGTTCACCCGTGTCCATGGTGGCTTCCGTGGTGTCGACGGTGTCATGGAACTCGTCGCTCGGGATGTAGGAGAATCCGGGCCCATAGTCATTGCTCGGCCGGGCCGCATCACCGGTGGGCGACAGGAGGGGCACCAGGAGCAAGGCGAGCGCAACGGAGGTGAGCTTGGACATGGGACACAGCAACCCGGGCGGCGGAACCGCCCACACGCTAGCCATGGATTCGGCCCTTAAATGGTCGCGTCCGCCAGGGGCCGCTGCGCAGGTAAAGGCCTGCGACTCGCTGGCGCGTTGAGGCGCTCCCGGGCGCGGCGCGTTACTCGATGGGCTGCAGGTCGAAGTTGATGCGACCTTGTCGGCCGTTGACGCTTCCGAGGCCAATGTAGGCGGTTTCGCCGGGCAGCAAGTCCAGGGTCCCTTCCCCATCGGTCTCACAGGAACCGGGGCCAAGTGCTGCGGGCCCCGCAGCCGGCACGCCGCCTATGTGGATGGCAACGGTCTCCTTGATGGTGGACCCCTGCGTATCCCACTTGGCCAACAAACCATCGGTGCCGGCAGTGACCGTGTACCAGACCGTGTGGAATCCGCAAGGGTGGAAGGCGCCTTCGAAGTCCTCCAGGGTGGCGCCGTTGTTGTCAGCCTTGGTCAGGCAATAGGGGATGCACAGTGGCAGCGCGTCAGCCAAGTCGTCATTGGATGGCGCCGTGGCCAAGTGCTCCTTCATACTAACCGCCACCAGGTCCACCGCCTCCAGCGACCCGACACGGATGTAGTATGTACGGTCCTGTTGCGCCGCAAATTGAACGTGAGCAGGTTCCCCCGCAGCGGCGGCCGCATCACAGGCGATCCGCTGCATGCCGTCGTCGGCCAAGTGGCCCACGGGCTCCAAGGCATTGTGGGCCAGACGGAGGGCACTGTAGCGCGCCGATTCCGCCGCCTCTAGGTGGGCACGAAACACGTCGATGGTGGGCCAAACGGCACCCTCGGGCCGCGCCTTGACATCAACGTAGCCGCTGCCTGGCGCCTCGTACCGGTACCACACGGACGCCGTGAGCTGGTTCAGCCCGCCCCCGCACGCCTCTGTGATGCGCTCGCGGCCATCCACGGACGCTTGGGATAGATCGACGAGATCGTCGAAGGGGAGCCGCTCAACGGTGGTGGCATTGGTCAAGTCGTCGTTTGCTGGCGCCGGAGCAGCCAGGCCCAACGGCACCGCAAGAAAAACGGCCAAAATCGTGGCGCTTAGGCGGCGCGAGCGGGCGGCGTACATAGCGCCCTCCACGACCCCCCGACCCAAAACGTTTCTTACCACGGCAGGGCCGGTTCAGTACACCGGGCAAGGGTTTGCCATTCAGATGTCGAGCAGAACCTGAAGCGTCCAGCCAGCCCCGCGTTGCTCGAAGACCACCCCGTGGTACGTAACGGCCTTGACCTCAACGCCTGCCCCGTGGCGTGTCGGGTCAAGGGTGGCCAGCTTCGGCCATGCTTCCAAAACGGGTCCATGGGGGCCATCGGTGATCTTGACATCGCCGCCTACCCACAACAGATCCTCCGAGTCCACCAGCCATAACAACTCGGCCAGGAAGGCGACGGCTAACGCAGGCAAATCGGGGGCCTCGATGGCCAAAGGCTCTCCCGCAAGCCCCGGCTCCAAGCCCGGGTCCGCCAGCCCAGTGAGAACACAGGTCAACCCCAGGCCAGCCTCTGCCAAGGCAGTCTCGCGGTCGGGCGCAGTGGCCTCAATGGCGACATCGGCGGTGTGATCAACCAGTCGGAACGCCACGTGGTCGGCCACGTGCGGGGCCATTTCAGGTTGGCGGGACCGTCGGCGCCATGGCCACACGGCTCTGCCCGGTGGCGCAAGGCAGGCCGAAGTCCTGTGGCTGGAGCCTAGTCCGTCTTGCGCAGTTCCTGTAGCCGACCGACTTCGCCACGCAGAAAATCCAGGTCGGCCGCGGCCTTCTCCAGGCTGACAGAGATGCTGGCGACGGCAGCATCCAGCTCATCGGCCGCGCGCGCCCCGGTCGTGGTTGCCGTAATCACTTGGGCCTCCTCCAAGAGCCGCAACGAGTATCGGATCCGGTGAGCGGGTTGCTCCAGGGCCTCGGCGAGCCGCAGGATGCCCCGCGGGCCCTGCCCCTGGACTTCGCGCAGTAGGCTCAGATGCCGGGAGAGCAATTCCAGTTCGGTCAGGAGGCGACCGATGAGTGTGGGACCAGCAGTATGCCGTTCCTTCAGGCCAATATCCGCCGGACCACCTCCAAACAGTCCATACTAACGCTTGACATCATCGCGCGCCTCTTACCCGTTGCGGTGCATGCGCATATCCACCCATACGCTTGTCTCAGAGGCCCCACCGGGAGGCAGTCAAAGCAACCAGGTCAAAGAGAACATGTGTGGTGATGGGCACCCAGAGGCTGTTGCCGCGGCGAATCAGGTAGCCGAAGAAGACGCCCAAGGCGAAGGGCAGGACGACCTGCAGCGCTGTACCGTAGGAGGCGTGGGCGATGCCAAACAGGACCGCTTGGCCCCACAGGCCCACCTTCTTTTGCAGGATGCCACGAAAGACGATCTCCTCACCGATGCCGGCAGCCAGCGCCAAACCGATGGCCGCCGGCCAGGTGATGACATCGAGCATGGCTTCCAGCGCCGGGTTGTCCAAGTTTCCGCCGGCGGCTTCGTAGACATAAGCGAAGCCGGAGAGGGCCGCAAAGAGTGCCAGAGTCCAGAGGGCACCCCACAGCACGGAAGGGCCGAAGCGGTACAAGCCTAGGTAGCGGAGGGTGCCAGTCAGGGGGGCGGCGCGGGTGCCCATCAGCCACGCCAGGGGAATGATGGTAAAGGCCAGGAAGCTGAACGCGATTTCGCCCCACAGCACCTCGGTGGTGATGGTTGGTTCACCGAGATCCTGCGTCGCCGCCAGCAACGCACCCCCCACCAGCAACAGAAACAGCGCCACCAGGTCGATGATCAGCAAGACATCCCACGCGGTCGTGCCGGGGCGTTTGCGAGCCGCGGGACCGGACTGCTGGAATTGGACTCGCTGGCTGGCACCGAGGCCGTGAGGTGGCTCCGCGCCTTCGCCTTCATACCCTTCGCCTTCCAATGGGGCCCCTTCAATGGCGGAACCGGGATTGTCGGGTCGACTCCAGGGGTCATTCACGCTAACTCCCCCCGAGGATGGTCCAGCCAAGCAGGATGAAATCGTACAACGCATGGGCCGTCATGAGCGCCACCAGCGACCAGCCACGGCGCACCAGCCAGCCGGCCCAGAGGCCAAAGCCGAACGTGAAGCCCACGGCGACCCAGCCGTTACCGGCGTGGCCCAAGGCAAACGCGATGGCTTGTCCCCAAACGCCGAGCCACGGCAGCAAGATGCCGCGAAAGAGAATCTCCTCGCCGATGCCCGCTCCAAGGGAAACCGCAATCGCCAGGGGCCAATCGACGACCGCCAAGGCACTGTCGCCCGTCTCGGGCGTCCACCCAAACAAGCCCAACAGGATCGAGAGGACGATGGCTGCGGCCAGGGGATAGCCCGCCAGTCCAAGCCCAAGGGCCATGCTGCGTCCGGGTGAATGCATCTTGAGGTAGGCGAGGGCGCCGACCACCGGCTTGACTCGCGTGCCCAGCAGCCACAGCACCGGAATGACGCCAAAGAGCATGGCGCTGATGATGACGCTGAACCACAGCCCCGCCCGCTGGGCTTCGGCATCGAGCGTGTCCGTTGTGCCATCGGGCGACCCGGTCAGCAACATGGCAGCCGAGCCTAGCAGCAACAAGCCGATCAGGCCCAGATCGAGCCCCAGTAACACGTTCCAGCCGACGATGGAGCCAGATCGACGGTCCTCGGGTGCTGCCGCTTGCTCAAGTGCTTGGCGGGGCGAGTCGTCCATGGTTAGCCCCAGCGGTGGTACGCAGGGTGGCCTTCCTTGACGGCCACGAAGGTGCCGTCGCAGGTTGCCGTCACCTTGGGCCCGTCCGGCGTGTCAGCCCAGACTTCGGCGCGGACCTTGGCGGTGCGCTCCTCGGCGCCGCCGATCTCGACGATGCGCGCCGTCACTTTCAGGGTGCCCGGGTAGGGCGTGGGGCGGCGCAGCTTGACGTGGAAGTCGGCCGTCACCGTGCACATGGCGGTCTCCCAGCCGTGGTGCTTCATGAGGGCGGTGGCGGCACACCAATTGGAGTGGCAGTCCAGGAGGGTTCCCAGGATGCCGCCGTTGATGACGCCGGGAAACGCCTGGTGGGCCTCCGTGGGGTCGAAGTGCATGACGAACACGTCGCCGTCGGCGTCCGTTTCCCAGTGGCTCTTGATCTGGAGGCCTTTTGGGTTGGCTGGGCCGCAACCCCAGCAGACTCCATGGGGCGCGTAACGGTCCTGGTCAGCAATGGCAGTCATGGGCGGGGTCGCCCAGTGGCGGTCGGGCTTTGGGATTGTTGGTAGTCCATGGACCGACCCGTTGCACAGTGACGGACCCACAGGGCCCGATCATAGGCGGCCATTGGTGGGCGGGTGCGTGGCCCTTAACCGCCGTCGGGCTTTGCCTCGGGTGGTGAACATGAAATACCACGTGCTAGCCATGACCTTCTGCCTGCTGCCCCTGGCCGTCGTTTCCACCCATGGAGCTCCAACCGGCTGCGGTGACGAATCAACCGCCGGCGCAGGCGGCCTGTACGTGCATGACGGGGAAGTGTGGCAGGAAAGCAACGGCAAGCCGGGCTTGCAACGCGGCCCGTGCATTGACGAAAACGGCCGGGATCAACCCGGCGACACCAAGCTGGCCGGGCCCCCGGCGCTGCCCCCGCCGCCGTCTGCGCCGTCGCCGTACGGTTGCCACAACCCGGCCTTTGGCGCGGTGATCGCGTGTATCCCCCAGGGTATGCCCCCGAATGTGTGCATCCACACCACTGTGCCCTCCCAGCACATCTGCCTGTTCTGATCCGCCCTTGCCGCCGGGCTGCCTGCCGGGTGCTCGGGCGCCCGCTCGCGTCAATGCTTCCAGGAGCGCGGCATGAACAGGATGAGGACCGTGAAGACCTCAAGCCGACCGGCCCACATCAGGAAACTTAGCAGGATCTTGCTGCTGGGAAGCAGATTCCAGTAGCCTCGCGAGGGACCCACCTCGCCCAAACCGGGCCCCATGTTGCCCAGTGCGCTGAGTGCCGCGCTGGCGCTGTCCACAAGGCCAAGCACCGGATCCGTCACTGTCAGAATGAGGGTTCCGGCAGCCCACAATGCGACGAAGGTGAAGAAGAGCGCCGCGACTGCAAACAGGGTGCTGTCTTTCATCCTCGCTGACCCCAGCCGGATGGGGATGACCGCCTTGGGGTGGCCGATACGGAGGATTTGTCGCTTGACGAGCTTCAGCAACAACAGGATCCTCACGTGCTTGAGGCCGCCACTGGTCGAACCGGATGTGGCGCCCGTGACCATGATGACGAGGAGCACGATGTGTGTGGCAGCGGGCCACAGGTCGAAGTCGGCCGTGCCAAAGCCGCTACTGGTCAACAGGCTCGCTACCGTGAATGCGGCGGCTCGCAGGGACGGCAAAACGGCGTCGCCCCGCAAGCTTAACAGGAGCGTGATGGCCAGGCTTGCCACTACGAAGCTCGCGGCGTAGAAGCGAACCTCGGGGTCGCGCAGCATGGGTTTTCGGTCGCCCTTCACCAACCGGTAGTGGAGGGCGTAGTTGATGCCGGAGCCCAGCATGAAGACCATGATGACCAGCTCAATGGCCAGCGAGTTGTAGTGACCGATGCTGGCGTCGTGGTTGCTAAAGCCACCGGTGGCCATCGTCGTGAACGTGTGGACGAGGGCGTCGTAGAAGGACTCAGACCAGCTTAGGCCGTGGTTGCGCATGAGTGCCAACAAGATCACGAACAACAGGCCGGTGTAGGCGGCGTAGACCAGCCACAGGCTCTTGGCGGTCTGCGCCAGCCGGGGGCGAATGCGCGTCACTTCCGGGCCGGGCGCCTCTGCCTGGAGCAACTGCATGCCGCCGTGGGTGAGGCGGGCCAGAACAGCGATCGACAGAACGATGATGCCCATGCCGCCGACGTACTGGAGCAGCGCACGCCACACCATCAGGGACTCGTCGGCATGGTCAAGCGACAGGCGGATGACCGTGGCGCCCGTGGTGGTAAGGCCACTCATGGCCTCGAAGAAGGCGTCTGCGGGGGAGCGCAGCAGCCCCGAGATCAGGAAGGGCAGCATCGCGACGACACACAGGACCAGCCACCCGATGCCCACCACCAGGTAGGCTTCCCGGTCCTGCAATTCGTCCAACTTGGTGCTGCGGGTCAGGATGTCGATGGGAAGCCACACCGCAGCAGCCATCAGGAAGGACGCCAGGAACACGTAGGCATTGCGCGGCAGGGAGATGCCAGCCATGGTAGTGTCCCACGGCTCGTAGGCCAAGGCTACGAGCAAGGGGACGGCAAACAGGAAGCTGAACAGTTGCAGGATCTCCGCGATGGCCGCCACGACCCGGACGGGCTTCAGCAGGGAGCCCACCTCCCGTGGGCGGGCCATCCGCCGCGCATGGGTGCGCAGACGCGGGGTCCGCCTCTTAACGCGTGCGACGCGTAGCGAGGGCCCCTCGGTAAGGGCTAAGAGCGCCGCTGGCCCTTGCGGACTTGATGTTCAGCCGATGGCTGAGCCTGTTGCTGGTTGTGGTGTTGGTTGCACCCACGGTGCAGGCAGTGCCCAAGTGCGAGAGCGTAACTGCTGCGGACCCCGGTGCCGGGGGTTACTACTTGGTCGACGCTGGCACATCGTACCAGATCTGGAGGGAAACCAACGGCGTCGAGGGGTTGCAAAAGACCCTGTGCAAGGACCCCGAGAACCGGCGTGCCAACGCGGATGCGCGACTCATGTCGATCCCGACGGCGTTGGCGCTGCGCGGCGTTCCGCCATAAGAACCGGGTTCTGGGCGAGGGTTCGGGCGCCGCCTAGCGTGGCCCGATGCATCACGCTTCACCGTGTTGGCCGGTTCAACGCGCCGCTGCCACGGGTCGTGTGCCGATGGTTCCGGTGAGTCCGCGCAGTGCATTGAGGGGCGTGACGATGCCTGCAATGGCGCCGCCCTGTTGCACGAAGGCGTGACCGTTGCGATCCAATGCGTGCAGCACGTCGTCGTAGCTTGCTTGGGCGTCGAGTTCAATGATGCCCGGAGTCATGATGCCTGCCAGTTCCTGGCGACGCAAGGGGCGCGAGTCGCCGGCAAAATCCTTGCGCCCCATACCGGAGTCGGTTTCCTGCAGGATGCGGATGACGCTGGGGCGTTGGACGACACCGATGGTGCGGCTGCGGGCGTCGATGACGCGTAGCACGTCGGGCATCTGCTTGGCGAACAACTGGATGGCGTCCTCGATGGTGCCGTCGCTGAACAGGGGCGGCGCTTCCCCCATAAGCTGGGCGGCATTGGGTGCCGGCGCGGGGGGCGCTGCCCTTTGCAACAGGGTCAGGGCATCGATGAAGCCCTGGCATTTGCCGTTGCTTGCCAGCACGGGGAGGTAGGATACGCCCGCACGCGCCATCTTGGTCATGACTTCCAAGGGATCCTCGTTGGCCCGGACCACGGGCACGGGGGTTGCGACCTTGTCGAGCCGGGTGTTCTCAGGGAACCGGTGGGTCACAAAGGCGCGGGAACTGACGATGGCAAAGGGCTTGCCCTGGTCCACGATGATGGGGCGTCTCGACGTTTCGCCTTGCAGCCAACCCTGCACTCGGCGCACAGGGTCGCGTTTGTCGAGTGCCATGAAGTCCGTGCTGATCCACGAGGCGTCCATGGTTTCTACATGCCTTGGGGTGGGTCTTCAAGTCGCGCTATCAGGCATCCGCCTTGTGGGCCCATCATTGGACGAGGTACACTTCGGCCTTCTCGTGAACGGGGGTATCGATCTGGACGCCGACGCTCTGTCCCTTGCGTGCTTCGTTCACGGGTTCGTGTTCGATCTCGATGCGCTTGACCTTGGCCGTGACATCGTCCCTGTTGCCTACGACGTGGATGGTGTCCCCGATGTGGATTGTTCCCTTGTCCACGTGCACGATGGCTGCGTGGGCCTTGGGGTAATAGTGCGTCACGGTTCCGACCTTTTTCTCCGCCATGCCCCCGACATTGGGCGCCCGGCGACCGATTCCTTTGCGACTGCGGCAATGACATGTCCACGGTGATGCAAGGGGCAATCGTCATCCCGGACCTCTGGACATGGGGGCCCGTGGCGGACGAGGTCCCCGAAAAGACGCTGGAGCAACTCCAGGAGGAACACGGCGCCCTATTGGGCAGTCGACTCCAGGAGCCCAAAGGGGAAATGCATGAGCACGGCTTGTTTCGCAACTACGTCCGGGACTTGGTGCTCGGCTACAACGACGGCCTGGTTAGCGTGTATGCCCTGACCGCCGGCGTGGCCGGGGCCGCCTTTGGCGCCAACCAGATCCTGATGGCCGGCATCGCGGCGGCCGTGGCTGGCGCCCTGAGCATGGCTGCGGGCGAGTACATCAGCACCAAGAGCCAAACGGAGTACTACGAGGCGGAGCGCAACAGGGAGCGGGAACACATCGCCAAGTGGCCGGACCTGGAACGCAAGGAACTGCTGGAAAGCCTCCAGGAGAAGGGCCTGGAGGGAGACGTGCTGCACAGGGCCACCGAGGCGATCGCGTCCGATGACGAACGCTTCCTGGACTACATGATGCGCGACGAGTTCGGCATCGGCCCGGAAACCGACCGCGACCCGTGGAAGGCCTCCATCTACATCGTGATCGCATTCCTGGTCGGTGCCGCCTTGCCCGTGGTTCCATACGCGCTTGCCGACGGCAACGCGTTGCGCTGGAGCACGGCTGCCAGTGTTGCAGGCCTGTTCGTCGCAGGCGTCGTGCGGGCTCGCACCAGCCGCCTCAACCCCTGGAAGGCCGGCCTGGAAATGGTGTTCGTTGGCGTCTTGGCCGCCACCATTACGTTCCTGCTGGGTTCCCTCGTGGGGGCGCAGATCTAGCAGCGGCGGGCAGCGTTTTTTGCCAGGGGGCGTTGGGCCACCCATGCGGTGGTTTGCCGGGATGTGTGCAGCGGCGCTGATGGCAACGGTTGCCAGCGGCGTCTTGGCCCACGACGGCCACGGAAAGGACATCACGTGGGACTTGGCGCTCAAGGATCGCGGCTGCCCAGGCAACGCCACCCTGTGCTTCGTACCCTACATGGGTGAACTGATGCCAGTGCATGGCTCCCAGATCCTGGTGCTGCTGATGCGCAACGACAACGACCTCGAGCACAAGATCCGCGCCACGTCCCTGGATCGGGCAGACCCGGAGCGCCGCGACACCACGGTTGCAGATCCCCTCGTGGAGAGCCATGACCTGCCCCGCGGCGTCCTGAAGGGCAGCAGCTTCGTGGTTCCAGCCAAGTTGCGTGACCTCTACGTGTGGTGTGACACGCCCGGCCACGAGGAGGCCGGCATGTGGTTCAACGCGACCGTTTTGCCCCCCGAGAACAAGCAGAGCCCCGGCCCATCCGTAGCCCTCGTTGCCGTTGCAGCCTTGGCGGTGGCC
>JBFJVP010000042.1:0-12350 GCA_041624075.1 Thermoplasmatota archaeon
CAGGGAGAAGATCTGCCCATTGGGATCCACGTCACCGTGGTCGTTGTAGGCCACCGGCGCCTCCATGGCGACGATGTTGTAGTCGATCTTCCTTGAATCGGTTGGACACAACCCGTCAGGGTTTCGATCGCTTTCGTCGGCCCCCAGGTATGGCGCCGGACCGTGGCCCGGTGCAAACGGCGGCCGCTTCCCGAAGTGGGGTTGCAGCATGGGGTAAGCAGGCCGGCCGTTGTCCGGATTGAACATGATCACGGGCCGCTCGCCCGGCGTCGGGCTGGCGTAATTGGGCCAGACACGGGTATCTTCAGGCTCGCCAAGGATGAGCGGGCCCCGCGGTGTATTTTGTGTACTCCAATCCCACACGCTGGCGTCATCCGGTCCGGGCACGCCCGGTGGCGGCAAGCTCGGCTTGACCCATGATAACAAATTGCTCTTTGTCAACTTGGTGCCATCGGGCATGGTCTTCCCAATCAGGGCGGTACTTGCAACCGCCTGGGGAATCTCACCCCTCCGATCAGGCAATTCCATCAAGTCGCCCTGGAGCGTGTCAAAGACACGCCAGATACTCCACATTCCGGCAATGTAATGCTCGGCGATGTGGCAGTGGAACAAGAAATCGCCAACACTTTGCTGAACGCCTCCGGCGCCGCCCTCGCTGACCAAGTTGTAGCTCTCTCCGGGGCCTATCAACTGGACATCCTGACGTTCGCTTTGAGCACGCAGGATGGGGTTGTCCTTGAGCAAGCCCACGTCGAACTGGGTTTCGTCACCAACAGGTGTCGCCCGCCAGCGAATGCCACCGCCATGCAGGTGGTGCACATGGTGTTGCCCAGGCCCGGCGTTGAGCACGCGCATGACCGACGGGTCGCCGATGTAGGCGCGGGGAATGAAGGTCGCGGGATCGCCGTAGGTATAGGAACCAAGGTACTGGGACATGTCGTGGCCACGGTCCAGTTCCTGGGAGCCATCAGGGCCCAGGGAATCATGAAGTTTCCAGCGGTTCATGACCGGCTCCGAGCGGAGGTTCATGCCCTTGGTTCCCGGCCCGTATTCGCCGTAGGGACTGAGAATTGGCAGCGGCTGAAGCGTCTTGTCCACCAGTTCGATCTCGTCGTGGTACATTAGAACGTATTCTCGGAAGTCGCTGCCGTTGGGGTCGACGATGATGGCTTCTTGGCCCGACCGCAGCGGTCCGCCGTGCGGCGTCAGCCAAGTGGAGCCCTTGGGCTCGGCCACCAATGCGCCGAACAATCCGTGCTTCGTTTGGAAACGCGGATCAGCCATGCTTTGGATGAAGTGGGCGCCTTCCATTGCGGGGTCGTCGGGAATATAGCTGACATATTGACGGATCTGCCCGGGATAGGCTGCATCCGGCGTTCCCCAGCCCAGGGCCATGCCAGCGCCCGGAGGCGTGATGGTTCGGTGGACGAACAGGCTAGCCGGTTCGGGCAACTTGTTTTCCAGGTTGAAGATCACACAATCTCCCACGTGGGCCCGCACCACCAAAGGCTGCACCAGATCCGATACGTCGAACGGGTCCAAGTTGGGCACGCCCGCCAGTCCCGTGGGGAACTGGTATCCCAACTCAGCCGGCGCACGCGTGGGGCTTTCGACGGCACGCGCGACGCTAGCAAGGCCTGCCGCCCGTAGCTTCGAGGCGACATCGTAACGAACAGTCATCTCCATGTCCGCTAGAACGTACAGGCGACCTTCGGGGTCGAAGTCGCCCCAGTGATTGTAACTGATCGGAATCTGGATGGCAACGACGTCAAACGTGCGCACAGGCGCGTTTGAGGGGCACGGCGAACCGGGCTCAGCCAGGCCCACAGAGTCAACCGGCTCAACACCGGTTGAGGGCACGGGCAGAGCGGCACCCACGAGTGCTACGCAGAGCAGGCTGGCTACCGTCGCCAGTGGAAGAGCCCGGTTCGACACGCCTTATGCCCCCACAATGATGGTTCCGCGCATCTTAGTCACGGTGCTAAAGGCATCACCGTGAATCTTGCAGTGGTACGGAATCACCGCCGCCTCGTCGTACGTGACCACGGAGGTCGAAGGGCAGCTGCGGAAGGGTTGGGCACCCGTCAGGTCGCCCATGGCCGAGCCCGTGCCCATGCCGTGGCTCTTCTTCACAACAGCTTGGGCTTGGTCGTACTCAAAGGTCAGGGGGTAGGTGTCGCCCATGCTCTTCATGAACGCGCCCTGGTCGTGGAACACGTCGAAGCAGCGGCCAGCGCCAGCACCCGGCGTGCACGACACCGGATCTGCCATGGGGTCGGCGCCGGCTTCGCGGCACACGCCAGACGAGCGGGGGTCGTGGTTCTGGGCCCATTCAAGGTCAGCGTAGATGAAGGTCACCGAGCCACCCGACTTGATGTGGGTGATTTGGGGGTGGAAACCGAAATCCTTCACCAAGACATAGGCCATCGAGCCGTCGCTGGCTTCGTTCAGGGCGTCAACGACAGCCACCAAGTCGTCGTTGGCCTCGCACGAGCTCGGGGTCGCGCCCACAAAGGGCAGGGTAATCAAATGGCCAGCGTCCTCAGGCGAGCAAGCAGCCTGACTGTTAACGGGCAGGAGCCCCGCTACAAGCAAGGCCAATCCAATCGTCGCAATTCGTGTCATTTTCGTAGATCTCCTTAAACGAGTACGGGACCGTTGGCCCAGAAGCGGGGGAAAGGAATCTCCTCATTGGGAGCAATGTAGTCGTCGCCGTTCAGATCGACGGACACCATGGGGCAATTGATGTGCGTGAAGGTGTTTGGACGAACCACTTCTACCTGGTTGCCGCGGCTGTTCACCATGCTGGTGCATTCGGCAACACTGCGGCACTGGTAGTAGCTGGGGTCGTTCAGGTTCACGCTCAGCATGCACTTCTGGTCGTCCGCATCGACGATGCAATTGGCCGACCAGATCGGGGAGTAGCGGGTAAAGCTCTCATGCAATGGCGTACCCACGGCCGAATTCAGGATGCTGAATCCCGGGCGGAAGAGGCTGCCGTAGCTGATGATGAACACGTCGGCTGCCTGGTTGGGGAAGCGGGTTCCCATCCAAGTGGGGTACCAGCTCGCCTCGTACGTGATGAACTTGACCTCCTTGCCGTCCTGGTAGGCGCTCAGGCGAGGCATGAACGGCGGGCCGTTGTACAACTTCTCGTCGGGCCAGTCCGCCAGGGGCTCCGGAATGATGGGCGCATTGACGTACATCTCGGTCTCAACCATGGAGATGGCCAGCGCATGAACCTCCTCATCGCTTTGGGGCTGGTAGGCGCATCCACTCCACAGGACAACGTTGACGATCTCGCGGGTCGGGGAGTCCGTGGCTCCCAGCGGGTGGCCGGGAATGGGCGGCAGATCCTCCATGACCGGGCGGATCGTGGCACAATGCGGGAACTGGTAGATGTGCGACTGGCGCGCGTCCGTCGGGAAGGACTCGGGTGACAACACATGGTATTGGGTCACGATTCCTTCGACGAAAGCGAACTGCCGGAAGATGGGAGCGTCGTAGCCGTTGCCGGGTGCATAGGCTGCTACGCCGTTGTAGTATGTGGGGCTTGCAGACATCGGCACGGCAAGCATGACAACGCCAAAAATCGCGATGAGTGCAGTTGTTCGCATCTTAGAGACCTCCAGGCGTCACCATGACACCGTCCTGCGTGGTTGGAACGAGGGTGAAGACAAATTCGGACGTGTGGCTGAGTCCCGCCTTGTCGTAGACGGTGGCGACTACCGAGTGCTCGCCCAAGCCCTTGCCGCGCAGATCGACGTTCCAGGCGAAGGGCTCCTTTTCATCCAAGTAGCTGTGGCGGCCGTCCAGAACGAACTCAACGCGATCGACGCCCGATGTGGCGTCCTCGCAGCCGTGTAGGAACAGAACCCGGCCGTCGCTGCCCACCGTGGCCTGAAGCGCCGCAGCGGTCTGCGGGCTTTCGATGCCTGTGATGCCGTACTGGTCGTCCAGGAAGATCACGGCACCATCGAGGTATTCGTCCACCATGGCCGCGTCGCTGTTGGGCGTCTGGACAGGAGCTACGATCAGCGTCGAACCGTCGGTCGTGTCCGCCATGGGTCGCCCCTGGCTGTACAGCTTGCCAGCCACGGGTTCGATGAAGAAGCCCAGGGGCTGCTGGGAGTCAATCTTGATCTCCATCGGGTACCAGGCCTTGTTGCCGGCGTGGTCCTCGGCGAAGATCGTCAAGCGGTGAATGCCTTCGCCAGTGACACGGAAGGGCGCCGAGTAATCCCGCACGGGCCCATCGTTGAGCCTGTAGGACAGGGCGGAAACGCCGCTGGGCGTCCCAAAGCCGCGGTCTTCGGCGTCCAGGGTCACGGTGACGCGTCGGCTGGTCCACCAGTTGGCGTCGCCTTGGCGGCCCACCAGGGAAACGTCGACGCGGGGTGCAAGCGTGTCTTCCTGAAGGCCCACGCCTTCCACGATGCGAGCCGCACGATCGGCCATGATCGTCTCCGTCTGCACCAGGCCACTGGGCCAGGTGACCGTCACGGTGACAGGGCCATCGTAGGAGCCCAAGCCGAAGTGAAGGGGCGCAACGCTGCCGGATGCCAGGGTGTTGCCCGTGATGCGCTCACCGTACTGCACCCAGCCGCCGGCGTCAACGCGAACCTTGGCACCGATGCCGTACGTGTTACCTGCCGGGCTGCGGAGATCCAGGCTCAGCCAGTGGCCGTCGACGGGGGCCTTGTTCTTGAAGAGGCCAACCGGAACATCGTCGTTGTTGACGACGACGATCTCCTGAACGCCGTCCAGCTCAATGTCGATCGGCACAGCACCGCTCGTGACGATGCGCTGCTCCAGGGCGGAGCCAGCGGCAGCCGTCACGTCCTCGAAGGAGTGGCTGCCGGAGTCGGCAAGGGTATTGCGGAACAGGAAGTTGGGCAATTCGTAACCCTGGTCGCCGCCGGGCACTTGGCCGCCGATGGGCAGCATGTGGCCGTTGGCAACGAACAGGTCGCGGTCGCCATCGTTGTCGTAGTCGATGGCCGGGCAGGACCAGCCCAGGATGTGGTAGCTGTTGCCCAGATCACCGAGTTGGCTGTGTTCCACGAACGTAGCATCGCCGTTGCCGAGGTAGTAGCCGTTGTACTCCGCCTCGTAGTGGCTCATGTACAGATCCAGGTGGCCATCGTTGTTGAAGTCGGACGCCTCGCTGCACATCGAACCGCGGCCGTCGTCGGCGCCGCTGCCGGCGCTGAAGTCCGTGAAGGTCCCATCGCCGTTGTTGATGTACAACTCGTTGGGGTTCTCGTCGTTGGCGACGTAGATGTCAGGGTAGCCATCCTCGTTGAAATCCGCGAAGTTGACGGCAAACGTGCGGCCAGCGCGTTGACTCGCGCCGCTTTCCACCGTCACGTCGGTAAACGTGCCGTCGCCATTGTTGCGGTAGAAGTTGTTCGTGTCGGGGGTCGTCAGTTGCAGACCGGCGGGCATGCCGCTGGTCATGCGGTACTGGGCGTAGTTGCCCCGGTAGATGTCCATGTCGCCGTCCAGGTCGTAGTCGGCCACGGCCACCGCGACGCCAAACTGACTGTCATCAACACCGAACATGGGGCCCGTCTCCAGGCCCGGAGGCACATCGAGCGTGAAGGTTCCGTCGCCGTTGTTGACATAGAACACCGTACTGGGACTGTTGATCGCGTTGAAGCCAGTGGGCGCCTCGCGGAAGTTGGCGATGTAGATGTCCAAGTCGCCATCATTGTCGTAATCCAGTGCGGCGGCACCCATGGAGTAGCCCGTGTCCTGGAAGCCGGCAAAGCGCGTGGTATCCGTGAACGTGCCATCGCCGTTGTTGATGTACAGCCCGTCCTGCGGGTTGCGCTCGGCGTTCAGGGCAGCGTTGGTGTAACGCGTGTTGGGGAAGAACAGGTCCGGGTAGCCGTCGCCGTTGAAATCGGCAACCACCGGGCTTGCGCAGAAGAACACGTCAATGAACCAGCGCGGCGAGAGGCCGAGATTCTTGGCCCAGTGCTCGCAGACGAAGTCCAGACCGGAGCCTTCGGCCACGTCTTCGAAGTCGGCGCCCGAAGGTGCCGGATCAGCCGCAGTGACCGGACCGGCACCGGCGAAAACCACCATCGTCATGATCGCGGCCAAGGCAGCCGCCGTTAGGCGTCCCGCCGCATTGTCATCCATCCTGAATCGTACCAACCGTTGCATGTGTACCTCCGTTGAAACCAACCGTTCTGATCGCCGAGAATTGCTTGTGAGGGGAAAGACCGAGCGCGAGCCCGAGGTGGGTTCAAGGGTTTATCCAACCCTTGAATGTTGCGCCGGGCTAGAGGGTCGGCGTGCTGGCTCCCTCCAGGGCCGTTGCCACCACCGCCTGGGGCGAGGCAGGAACCACGATGACCTTGTTCATCAAACGCAGCACATGTCCAGCGGAATCCTCGATGCTGGTGATCAACCGGTACTCACCGGCAGCCACCGTCTGCACAGGCCACTCCCAGGCAAACGGTGCCAGTCGAAGCTCGGGGCTCTCGCCAACCACTCGACCGTTGGTCTTGAGCAACTGGAAGCTCAGCGACTGGACGCCGCTGCCCCCATCTGCGGCGTTGGCCACGATGCGCTGCTCGCCATCGGAAGACAAGAAACCTGCCGGAGTCCCGCCCGTCGGCATCGCCACAGGGGTGACCACGATCGCCCGACCCAGAACGGACCCGGTATCGGCGACCTCCTCGCCCTGCACGTACACGCCGCCCGGCCGCGGCGATTGGACGTGGCCAGTCGGGTATACGGTGTCAATGTTGACTGGGAACAAGAACACGGCCCGATTGCCAGCCACATCCTCGACGTTGAGGTACAAGGGGTGGGTTCCGTCGCCACTGAAGGACAGCACCGTGCCCCGGCTGGGGCTGCTGATGGGAGTCCACGAAGCGCCATCGAGGCTGTAACTCAAGGACGAAACTGCGGTGCCCTTGGAGCCGCCGATCCAGCGATCGAAAGCCCGCACCTTGATGCTCACGTCTTCGCTGATGTACCAGCCGTTGTTGCCGGGCGTTCCCGAGGACGTGGTCAACAGCGGCCGCGGGGCCAGGGTGTCGTCGCGCCAGCCGCGCCCCTCAGTGAAGGTTACGGCGCGCTTGACGTCGAACTCGTGCTCGTACGAGTCCACTTGACCGCTGGGCCACTGGATCGTGACACTGATGGGGCGCGCCTCGCCCTTGTAACCGAGGCTGCCATCCTCATCCCGTGAGAAGGCGAACTGGGTCGTCGTCATGGACTGCGAGCCCCACGACGCCCCGGCTCCAATCTGGCGCGTCACCTCGATGGTACCCGCCGACACGGTCACGACGGCACCAAGGCCTTCGGCATTGGACTCCACACCCTCCAGATTAACCTTGAAATAGTTGCCAGAGCCCGACCAGACGGCCCAGCCCATGTTGCGGAACATGCGAAGGGTATCGCCATCGTTGGTGGTCGTCAGGAGGTCCTCGTTCCCATCGAGGTTCCAGTCTACGGCGGTCACGCCGCTGGTGGCCAGCACGGTCGAGAGGCTGTCAAAGAACTCGTAGCCTGCGACATCGCGGTCACCTGCCTCCTCGGTCTGATCCACGAACCCGAAGATCCCTTCGTCGAGGCGGTTCATGAGCAGCATGTCGGTCTGGCGCATGGAGCCAGTGGCTTCACCCTGTCCAATGAACAGGTCCATGTCCCCGTCGTTGTCGTAGTCGTAGACTGCGCAGCCCCAGCCGGTTCCGTCCGTCGGCAGGCCAAGCGACGCGCTGGCGCTTGAGTAGCCGCCGGCGCCATCGGACAGCCAGAGGCCGTCGCGAACACCGGCCTCGTGGGCAACAAAAAGATCCAAATCGCCATCCCGGTCGATGTCCTCCCACGCCTGGCACGTGGCGCGTGCCCCGTCATCCACGCCGGCGGCCGCCGCCTGTTCCAGGAAGCCACCACCCGCCGTGGCGCGCCACAGCTCTGCGGGTTGGCCGTAGTTGGTGACGTAGATGTCCAGGCGCCCGTCGCCATTGGTGTCCACGAAACTGGCACTGGTGGAGCGACGTTGGATGGCGGCCATGGCAGCAGGCGTCGCATCCTCGAAGGTGCCGTCGCCCCGGTTGCGCAGCAGCGCGTTGGCGTAGCCGGTGGCTCCATCCAGGTTGGTGGGGGAGTGCTCTGCGTCTTCTGTGAAGCGGACAAGGAAGAGGTCCAGCCGGCCGTCGTTGTCGTAGTCGCCCCATGAGCCGCCCAGGATCAAGCCATCCTGGGGCAAGCCAGCGGATGTGGTTGCTTCGGTGAAGGTGCCGTCCTGGTCATTCAGGAAGAGGCGAGCCATGTTGTCGCCACCCACGAAGAGGTCCGGCCACCCGTCGTCATTGGCGTCGCCCCAGGACGCTGCGTAGGCACCGCCGCGCACGTCAATGCCCGACAGGCCCGTGATGTCGAAGAAGCGCTCGTCACCGCCGGCCAGCCCCTCCAGGTTCTCGGGCCGTGAGGTGGTGGTTGAGCCATCGTTCAGGTACAGGCGAGACAAGGGCTCGCGGGCAGCGTTGAGCGCTGCATCGCTGTATCCGGGATTGGGCACGAAGATGTCGGGGTACCCGTCGCGATTGAAGTCAGCCGCAGCAGCACCGCCGGCGGGCATGGTGTCCAGCAGACTGGATGCCGGGCCGAGCGAGGGCTCCCATTTCATGATCGGGAAGTCCAATCCAGATCCGGGGCTGACCTCCGGATACTCCGCAGGCGGCGGCGTCCAAGCCGATACCAGCGGAGCCATCAGGCTGGCTGCAAGGAACATCAGTACAAGTAACAGAGAGCGAGGAACTCGGGACGCCATCAACAGAACAACCTCCAACCGGGCGGCTTGATTGCTGCCTTCTTTGATGAGGTTTGGGGTAGATTAGCCGCACCCGAGGGGGCCACCAACAGGAGGAAACGTCATTGTGCCTGGTTCTCTGCTGCGGATGTTTGTTTGGCCGCAGCCCAGTCTTTTTCTAACATATGGAAGAAAAAGCCTAAAAGCGTCCGAAAGGCGATCAAAGAGCGTTCACTGAGCGAGCGAGCGCCTGTCCCACCCCAGAAGGGTTTACATGAATAAACCGCGCTGCCGGAAATGTCCGACACAGCGTCGGCGCTCAAGGTGGATTGATGACTTTGGTTGGTGAAAAAGGTTGGAACGCCGTCCGCGGCAGAGCCCCGCGCCACGGCGCGGCAGTGCTCGTCGTACTCCTATTGGCCGCGCCAGCAGGCGCACTGGTTCAGTACGATGACGTGACCGACGAGGTAGGCGTTGACTTCCGCATCGCAGGCGAAGTCCACGGCACACTCCAGGACCACTGGCCAGGCTTCCCCGAAATCATGGGCGGCGGCGCTTGCTGGGCAGACTTGGACAACGACGGCTTCGACGACCTGTACTTGGTCAACCAGCGCTTCAACCCCGAGAACCCGTTCGCACGGGACTGGATGGACGCACACGACCCCGTCAACCACCTGTACCTCAACGACGGCGAAGGAGGCTTCGTCGACGCCACTGAATCCTCCGGCCTGTCCAGCCCAAGCTGGGGCTACGGTTGCAGCGTCGCGGACTACGACGGCGATCGGGACCTGGACGTCTATGTGAGCGGCTTCGGCGTCAGCGAGCTGTACCGAAACGACGGCGACGCCGTCTTCACCGATGTCACCGAAGAAGCTGGCCTGGTCACCGAAGGCTTGTGCTTCGAATACGAATGCATGGGCACATCCACCGCCTGGGCAGACTACGACCTAGACGGCGACTTGGACCTGTACGTCGGCAACTACGTCGAAACGACCCTGGACGACCTGGCCCGCGGACCCATCGGCCACATCGCCCAGAAGAACTTCCTGTTCCGTAACAACGGCGACGGCACATTCACCAACGTCGCAGACGAAGCAGGCGTAGCCGGCAACCCAAGCGACGAACACGGCAGCAAGAGCCTCGGCGTGGTCTGGTTCGACTACGACCTGGACGGCGACCCCGACCTGTACGTAGCCAACGACGAAGTGCCCAACGACTTCTATGTGAACAACGGCGACGGCACCTTTACGGAAGACGACGGCGCCGGCCTCGCCAATGACCTGGCAGGCATGGGTGTGGCCAGCGGCGACTACAACGGCGACATGCTGCCCGACCTCTTCTTCACCCACTACCAGGCGGAAGAGAACGGCTTCTACCAGAACAACGGCGACGGCACCTTCCGAGACCGCAGCGGAGAGGATGAATTGACCTCCGCCCGGGACAACGTCGGCTGGGGAACCGCCTTCGTGGACGTGGACCGGGACGGCGACCTGGACATCATTGCCGCCAACGGACACACGGAATGGACCCTTGCAGATTACGGCCAAAAAACCCGCATCTGGCTCAACGACGGCGTGACGTCTCCCGGCAATCACAACTGGGTCGACGTGACGGACAATTCCGGCGCTGGCCTCGCGGTCCTGAAAACCACGCGCGGCGCCGCATTCGCCGACTACGACCTGGACGGCGACACGGACATCGCGTTGGTCAGCAATGGCAACGACACGGCGCAGATCCTGCGGGCGTCCAATTTGGAGAACAACTGGCTCCGAATCAGCCTGATTCAATCCGGCCCCAACCCCTTCGCGGTTGGAGCGCGCGTGGTGGCCGTGGTCAACGGCATCAGCCAAGTGCGGGAAATCCAGACCGGAACCAGCTACCTGTCCCAGAACGAACTGGCCGCATCCTTTGGCCTGGGCAGCGCCACTCACGCCGACTCCATCACTGTCCATTGGCCAGGCGGCGGCACCACGCTGGTTGAAAACGTGGCAGGAAACCGGGCCATTGGCATCGATCGTGACTTGGGCGCCGTGGTGGAAGACATTCTGGCTCCAGCCACCCGGCTCATGGCTGACGGGGAATTGACCGACCAATTGTGGTTCAACCGACCCGTCGTCCTGACGCTGCACGCCGAGGACCGCGGCTCTGGCCAAGTCAGTGGTGTGCAGAGCACCATGCTCGACCTCGACGGTGCCGGCCTGGCCACCTACACGGGCCAGGCCATCCAGTTGGAGGCTGAGGGGCTGCGGACCTTGCGCTACCACAGCTACGATCTGGCTGGAAACCGTGAACCCATCCGAACCGCCGAGATTGGCATTGACACCATTAACCCCACCGCCAATCTGGTGGTGTCGGGCATGGAGGGTCAAAACGGCTGGTGGACCAGCGACGTCGACTTGCGGGTCCAAGCAACCGACGACCGCAGTGGCATCGCGCAGCGAAGCATCCGAATCGACGGCGGGCCCTGGCAGGCTTACACGGGCCCCGTGACCCTGATGGGCGACGGCATCCACTTGGTCGAGTACCAGGCGGTGGACAAGGCCGGCAACACCAGCCCCATGGGCCAAGAGATCATCAAGATCGATTCTGCCAAGCCTGTGGCCCACTTGGTTCAACCCAAGGTCGGAACGCTTTACGTGGCCGGCGAAGTGTTCGAAACCCCCAGCCAGGGCCGTGCGCTCATCGTTAGCGATAACCGGCACTTCCCCGTGCGAACCAGCACGCATGATGCCACGAGCGGCATTGACCGCGTGGAGATCCGCGTGGACGGGTACCTCCAAGCAGTGTTGACGGAGCCGCCTTACACCTGGTACTGGCCACTGGAGGGTGAGGAGGCCGGCAACCGCGTGATCAAGGTCTTCTCCTTCGACAAGGCCGGCCATGTGCGCGTCGACCAAACGAAGTTGGTACTGCTGCATTCCATGCCGGGTGGCGTGCAAAGCGGCACACCCTTGCAGTAGCCTTGGTCGCAGGCAACCCTGGCAACCGGTTTCCGGGGACGTTGCACAACGGCTAACGATGGCCGGCGGCTGCGCGGGCCGTGGACGCCGAGCAGGCCGTTAGCCGGGCAATGGATCTTGGGGCAACCTTCGCGGAGGTTCGCCTGGAGACCGTGGAAGAGAACCGACTCGAGGTGGAGGACGGCGATCTTCGCAAGGCGGTTTCCGGGGTTGACTGCGGCTTTGCACTGCGCGTCGTGGCCGGCGGGGCCTGGGGCTTTGCCAGCAGCAACGACTTGGGCAGCAAGTCCTGGCATCGAGCCATTGATCAGGCAATCCGCTTGGCCAAGTCGGCTCGGCGCGAGGAACCGGTGCGCCTGGCGGAGGCCCCCGTCGTGAAGGCTCGCCGCATCTGGGAGCCCCGGGTGGACCCGAGAGACGTTGACGTGGCGGAGAAGCGGGCGTTGCTGCGGGAAATGGATGCGGCGGTGCGCGGTTTGCCTGAGATTCGCAGTGTTACGACCACATACGCGGACGCGACGGTTCGCAAGACGCTGTTGAATTCGGAGGGCACCGACGTGGAGTGGGGCTTGACCCGGAGCGTTGCGGATATCCACTTCACTGCTCGGCGCGAC
>JBFJVP010000043.1:0-12320 GCA_041624075.1 Thermoplasmatota archaeon
CTCTCCGGGGTCGCATTCGTGGATGGCCCCGCCCAGAGGGCACGGTCCGCTCACAACGATACGTTGCCGGACAACGCCACATATACAGCATTCCTGCAGGGTTCGAATGAACAAACCCTGGTCTCCGGCGACCTCAGCCTCATCCGCGTGCAATACGACGGTCGCGACAGCGAAGAACTCGCCAGGCAAGTCGCCGGCCTGGCGCGGGACAACGAGCTGGACGCCCGCTTGACGGGGCGCGAATTGATTGAAGAGCGCAGCCAAAGCCTCGTGCTGGACAGCATCCTCTTGTCAACTGCCATCGCGTTCGCACTGGTGCTGGCTGTATTGGCTCTCGTCCTGAGGAGCCTGCGAGGAACCATCACCGCCTTCTTGCCCCTGATGGTTGTCCTCGTCTGGCAGTTTGGGCTGCTGTCGCTGCTTGAAATCCCGCTCAACCCCGTCACCGGAATCACCACCGCCATGGTGATCGGCGTTGGCATTGACTTCTCGTTGCACATGGTACACCGCGCCAGGGGGCACCTGGAATCGGGACTCAATCCCCGGGCCGCTGCCGTTGCCATGGTGCGTAGCGTCGGCCAACCAGTGCTCGCAGGCGGGGTCACCACGGTTACCGCATTGGTGCTGCTTTCCCTTTCGGAGAACCCGCAAGTCGCCCAGTTTGGACGCGTCGCCGCGCTGGTCGTCGCCAGCGCCATGATCGTTGCCCTAAGCCTCGTGCCCATCCTGGTCACTGGCCGTGACACCCACGGCGACCCGCGCACCTTGTATGCCCGCCGCGACGCAGCACCCCCCGCCGCACCCGTCAAGCCCACCGCGGACCGCATACAACCACCTACTCCGGACGCGGGCCTGAGCATGCCACCGATTCCCCAAACGGACCAACCTACTCCCTGGATGCAGCTTCGCCTCCGCTGCCCACGGTGTTCGCTGGCCATCGTGTTCCGAGTGCAAGGCCATGAGCACGCGCCGAGCCACCTCGCGTGCCCGCGATGCAACACGCGCCACAAGCTGAGCCCGGACCAAGTCTACGAACCAGCCGATGTACCCAAAGTACCCCGGGGTGAAGCGGCCTTTTACTGCACTGACTGCAACACGGAATGGCGCGTCGGGCCGGTTCCCGCCAAGTACCTCGCCCGCGTGAAGCCTGGCCCGTGCCCGTCGTGCGGCCACGACAAGCGGCTTCGCCGCTACAAGCCCAAGGCTGCCTAAAGGACCGTCAAGACTGCTCGTCTGCGGCTTTGGCCAAACGCTCCGCGCGCTCGCGTGCCATGCGTTTCAGGATTTCCTGCCGCCGCGGATCACTTGTGAGATCCCGCACGCCAGGCTCTGCACGCGCTGCCACCTCCGCCGGCTCCGCAGACGCCGAGCCCCTTGAGTCCTGCGCAGGCTGCGGTGGTTGGGCTGGAGACTGGCTGGGCAGCTTGGCCGCCCCGGGTCCTGCGGTTGCCGTGGCTGGCGTGGCCGGGGCGGCGGCCTCGGAGCGGCCCTCCAGAACCGCGCGCTGCCTGGCCCAACGCTCCCGCAACTCGTCCTGGGCCTGCTCCCACGTGTTGATCTTGTCGTAGGGTCGCGCCTCTCCCGCTTCGTGATCCCAGCGCCACAGGGCAACACCGGCCGTTGTTAACAAGCCGATGGCCAACGGGTCCGCGTACTCCTCCTCAAACACCACGCGCTTGATGCCACTATTGGCAATCATGCGGCTGCACTGGGTGCACGGCTGCGTCGTGCAGTAGATGTCGGCGCCCTCAACGCTAACGCCAAACAGCGCCGCCTGCAGCAGCGCGTTCTGTTCGGCGTGCAGGCACGGGCAAACGTCGGCCATCATTCCGCTGGGAATCCCCAACTCATCACGGATGCAACCCACATCGAGGGGGTGGGGGAAGTTCTTCGGTGCTCCATTGTATCCCGTCGTCAGCACGTGTTTCTGCTTGACGATAACGGCGCCCACGGCGCGGCGGGGACACGTCGCCCGGGATTTGACCAGGTGAGTCATGTCCATGAAGTACCGGTCAACGGAGGGTCGGTCCTGGGCCACGCTGGCGGACGCGTGAGGTTGCTCAAAGGGTTTGGGCCTCGCACAACTTGGCAAGAGTCGGCGCCCCGCCGTCAGGTAGCCTTCTTCTGCCGCACCCGGGTGCGCTTGGACGTTGGCTTGGCTATCGCCAGATCCAACACATCCGCAAATCGATCGCAGTAGACCACCTCGATGCGTTCCAAGATGGCTCGGTCAACAACCATCCGGTCCCGCAGGGAACTTGGAACGACCGCACGGCGGAATCCGACGGCTGCCGCAGCCTCGATGCGTTGCAACGTGTGCCGAATGGCCCGGATGTCGCCGCCAACGCTCACAGTCGCCAGAAACACGGTGTCCATGCGAACCGGCGCCTCGTCCAGTGCGCTGATGGCCGCCACGGCACCCGCCAGGTTGATCCCCGCCAGGTCCGCCTCGGGGTGAACCACGGTGCCGTCCAAGTGAACCTCCACATTGGTGGCGCCACGCTTGTAGGCCTTTAGCAAGCCATTGATCTTGCTGAGGCCGTGGTGCCTGAAGGCAGCCAGCTCCGTGTCGATGACGACGCTACCATGTCCATCCGAAGGAGCGATGGCGGCCTCGACCGGAACGATGATGCCGGCTGGTTCACCAACCTCGCCGGTACCGATGACCGCGACTGCGTTGGCGACGCCGACGGCCTCCCCCTGGTTCTGGAAATCGGTGCCAGCAACCTGGAGGGCGTGGATTTCGGCGTTGGTCATCTGCTGTTCCATGGACGTGGCGGCCTCCTTGGCTGCCATGACATCCTCTAGCGTAACCATGCTGCGGCCGCTCGTGTTGGCAAAGTCGCCCAATGTCCGCACCAGGCCACCCAGTTCACGCAGCCGAAGCGTCAGCTTGCCCGAGCGGCCTGCCCGCCGCTGAGCCTCGCGGATGATCTCCGCCGCAGCCTCCCGGGTCAGGTGCGGCACGCGGCCGTCCCGCACCACCTCCTGGGCCACGAATTGAAGCAGCTTAAGCCGGTTCTCATGCGTGTCGTCCATCAGGTTGTCAACGTACACTTCGTAACCATAGCCCCGGATACGGGACCGCAGCGCCGGGTGCATGCCTTTGTCAAAACCATCCGGCGCCTCCAGGGCATCCTGGTTGCCGGCCGCCACCAGGATGAAATCGCAAGGTACCGGCTCGGTGCGAACGTTGCTGCCGCTGCTGGATTGGCTTTGTCCACTGATGGCGTAGAGACGATCCTGCATGGCGGTCAACAGGGCCTGCTGGCTGGCCAGCCGCAGCACGTTGATCTCATCAATGAACAGGACGCCGGTGTGCGCTCGGTGAATGGCACCCGCCTCCACGCGCAAGTGGGGCGGAGTTTCCAAGCCGCCCGACTGAAACGGGTCGTGACGCACATCCCCGAGCAAGGCACCTGCCTGGCTGCCCGTGCCTTCGAAGTACGGTGCCGTCTGCTCCTCGGGCCCGTTCTCCACGAGCAGCTTGGGCACGATCAAGTCGCTCTTGGGGCGTTTTTGGCCCATGAAGTAGAGAAACATCATCGCAATGAGCAACACGAAGAAGAACGTCAGCGGGCTCTCCGGCGGGGTCTTCAGGAAGCTGAACCACACGCCAAAGGCGACCAGGCCCAACGCGACGGTCCACTCGAAGATGCGCCAATACAGGCCCTTCTTTCGCGCTTCGGTTTCGTACTTCTCAACGAGTTTGCGCCCGTCGCCACCCGGGACCGATTTGATCTTGGGGTTGTTCGGGTTCTTGTTGTTGTGGTAAGCGATGATGTCGGGTACCTTCTGTTTGGGAAGCACCTCAGCCATTGCCTTGGCCAACATGGACTTGCCCGTTCCCGGGTCCCCGATCAACATCAGGTTACGCTTCTGCTCGGCCGCCTTGAGCGCCGTCTGAACCGCCTTCTCCTGGCCGATGATTTGATCGATTAACCGCGTGGGGGTTTTGATCTGGCTCGTGTCCTCGAAGGGCACCTGTTGCACCCAGGCGTGCGGATCGGGGTCAAGTCGCTTGGGCGTGGCCACACTGTTCATCAAATCAATCTGGTTCTGGCTCATAGGCTGGGTGCCTCCGCGGTTTTCTTCTTCTTGGCCGCCGCCATGCGGGCAACCGCAGCGGTGGAAAGGACGCCCGCCACGGCAGCGACCACGGCAGGGTTCACGCCAGCCAAAGGCGCCGGGATCGGCGAAGCTGGTGTAATGGGGGGAAAAGCAGGGGGTGTCGGCTGGATCTCCAGGAGCTCGGCGTAGCGGACGACGCCGTGATCACCGTAGGCGATGAACGCACGCTGATCACCCGACGCCGTTTCATGGATGACGATGCTGTCCTTGGGGTCGTCATAGACACCGGCGTCCAATCCGGCTACATGAGCCGGAAACAGAACGCGACTGGCCGGATCGCCGTATCCAAGGCTCCATGTGCCAAGCAGGCGGCCGCCACCGTGGACCACGCCGTACACCTTGCGAAACGGCGAACCATCGGGGTCCTGGAGGCCATCGTATTCTTCGGCCAGGATCATGTGGACGGTGCCGCTGGTGGCCAGGTAGGCAAGGGCATTGACCCTTGCAGCCACCAGGGCCCGGGTCTCGTCCGGGTCGCTGAAGGAATCCCGGTAGTCGCGCACTGGCGCCCACTTGCCACCAACCACGCCGAAGGCCACCTGGACGCGGGCCTTCCCACTGTCCAGACTGCCCCCGGCAGCAACCACGCCGCCCGCCACGGTGGCCGATGCATCCGCCAGACGCAGGTTGTTGGTGCCCCGCAGGGGCGCCTCGCTCAGGATGCTGACCTGCCATTCATCGTCGATGGCAACCAGCTGGATCGAGCCATCAGCCACGCCTGCCACGTCCGCTCCGGGACTGATGCGGCACAGCAACATCAAGCGGTTGGCTTGGCTGATTGGGTTGCTGATGGCATCACAGAAGTCAATGGCTTCCGTGGGCTCGCTCCAGGGCGATCCTTGCGCCCTGGCCATGAACCGCAGTTGGGTTGCTTGGCCTTCGCCCTCCAGCCACATGGCCACGATGGATTGGGTCGCGCCGAAGCTGACAACGTGGGCATCGTGCATGGAAGCCCCAGGCACCAGCGTGCCCCGAACCACATAGTCGCGGTCATAATCCACGGGTTTCGCCGCTCGCCCTGCCGTATGCAGGGTTGCCTTGTAGGAACGTTCGTCGCCGTTCTCGACGGCGTACACGCTGACGATCGTCAAGTCGCCCTCCTCGTCGGCGCCCATGGCGTTGTCAACGCCCCAGATGCGGTCCGCGTCGTCCAGTCGGGCATAGTAGCGGTTGTCGTCCCACCTGCCGCCCGCGTCCCTCGACTGGAACGTGGTGTGGGGTTGGTGGATGGCGTTGTCTCGCGCCGTACTGCTTGGCGGCGCCGACGAGCCTGGCACGTCGGGGCCAGGCCCGCCGTGCAGCGCGTTGAAGGCCATGAAGCCTGGGTGATGGGGATCCACCACGAGCACCGGTTGCCCCAGTACATCTTCGGCATCCACCAGGTAAGAAGGGCAAACGGGTGCATCGGCCTGGTTTCGCGCCACTGTTGGGCACATGAATTGCACGTCGTAGTCCCCGGCCCGGAACATCGCCGTTCCCGCAGCGCCGGGACCCGGTGCCCGCGCGTGCACGGCCGCCTCAACGGAAAACAGGGCTCCTGGCGCCGCAAGCGACGTCGGCTCGAAGGCCGAAACAGGACCGTGAGCCAACGCTCCTGGCAGGCCCAGCAGCACCAACGCGGCCGCAAAACCGGCAGCTCGAAGGACCTCCATCAGGCATCCTCCGGCAGGGGATACGGTGGCGTCAACTCGATGGGCTCCACGAGCTTGCCCCGCAAGCCCATGCCTTGGGTCTGAATCAGGACCGCCGTTTGGCTATCGCGGCTCTGGAAGGACGCACTGTCCGTGTCCCCCGCGCAGCCATTGCGCACCACGCAGCCATCCGTAATGGCGACATAGTACCGGCCGTCGCCATCGCTGACCATGTCAATGAAGTCCAGCATGTTGCGGCACTGGCGGGGACCGCCACCCCCGCCGCCCTCCCACGCGCAGCCCACTTGGACCGGATCCTCATCGGGCGTGACGCGCTGGGTCACGAAAGTTGGCGAGGCGGCATCGGCGTTGAAACTGGTCGTGACGTAGGCATGCCACTTCGTTCCACCAATGGCATTGCTGGGGGTCGCGTCCCGGTCCTGTGGGTGCGTGGTGCCCAGGTAGCTCATGGCAATACTCCCGTCGTCGCCGCTGGTGATCGCCGTGAACCGCGTGAGTGTCAGATGGGGCGGCGACACCCTGAACACGTCGCACGAGACAAACCGGTCCGTGCTGCGGGCGACGTACACTTGATGATCGTTGTGCCGGAACAGCAGGTATGCCGTGCCGTCGGGCGTAACCGTGATGTCGGCGTCCACCTCGACATTGTAGTAATCGGGGGCGCATGTGTCGCGCAGCTGCCATGTCAATCCGTCATCCTGGGTAACGGCCACGGTGAGCGGCTTGTTGCAGTAATCGGTGGGTGTCAGCGGGAACGCCACCACCACCGTGCCATCGGGGTAGGGGGCCGGGTGGCCGTTGAGGGCTCCGCAGGACGGATCGGGCTCCTTGACCATGACATCATAGGCATACGTCAGCCCGCCATCCTGGCTGACTGCGCACCACGTGCCCAGATCCAGCTTGTTGACGCACAAGTACAGGGCAGACGGGTACAGGGGGTTGCCCGCAAAGGGCGAATCGGGGCCATGGGGCGCCGTCATCAACTTCTGGTGATCCAGGTAGGGCGTACCACAGGAAGCAGGGCGATCAACCCACGTTTCGCCGTCGTCGTCGCTCCAAAAGAGGTACGTGCACAACAACGCCGGGTGCATGTGATTGGTGAAGATCCGGTCCGTCTGCGCGTCCACCCAAATCATGGGGTCGGCCGTCGAGAAGTAGTCATCCAACGCGTCGCGGGGCGGCGTCCGGAAGTCCAGGACGTTCTGCCACGTCCGGCCCTGATCTGTCGAACGGTGGACCCGGTCGAGCGTTGTCACGAAGATGGCGCCGCTGGCGGACACGCCAATGTTGGGCTCGGCGCCTTCCGTTGGAACTTCCGTCTCTACGCCCCATGGCAAGTCCGCCTCGGCCAGACCTGGAACGCCCACAGATGCCACGTCAAGCAGCGTTCCATTGGCGTCATGCACCAGCAGTGGCGCGAACGTCAATTGACCGTCAAATCCCCCAAGCAGTTGGGATCGCGGCGCAAAGACATCCGACTCGGCGCAGCCCGCCAAAGCGACTGCCACCACGGCAAGCCACGCCGCAGCGCCGTGGTGCCTCATGAGGTCGACCTCCGCGGCACATACACGGCCGTGGCAAGCACGATGGCGAAGCTCAGGATGAATGCGGCTGCAATGGGCCACGTTTCACGAGCCAAGTCCCGTCCAATCTCAGCCGGGGTAGGCTCCGCCTCCTTGCGGATCTCCAAGAGCGCCTGGGTGCCGGGTGTTGACCCCCCAACCGCCTCGTGGGCCCCTGCGTCGTGAGCGTCGGGGAACGACCAGCCGTATCCCGTTGCAGCGTCTTGGATGTAAAGCACTTGGCTCGCCGTGATGTCATCCAGGTAGAATTCGCGGTAAGTGCGGCCATCGCCATCATAGTACACGTACTCGAATTCAACCACCGTCATGTCCAAGTGCATGCTCACCAAGACGCCGGGCGCAGCGCCGCCCGTGTCGATGGCCTCAATCTTCGCCTTCGGCAACAGGCTGGCATAACTCGTGATTTCTGTCGCCATGATACGATGGGAGCTGAACGCCTGGCCGGTCCTTCCGTCATGGTACACGAGCCACAAGTCCATGGAATCGCCGGCGATCATGGCTACGTCGTCAATGCCGTCGCCTGTCATGTCGGGAAGTCGGCTTGGGAAGGCAAACGCCCCAGCCGTAGGCATCACAGAAATGGTCGAGCCGGTTCGGCCCGAGATCCACGATGTCTGGTGCAGCAACAAACCGTCCGCCAGGAAGATCGGATCATCCACGGGGTAGTCTCCTACGCCGTCGCCATCCACATCAGGGAATCCGGCCAACTGGATGCGGCCGTAAATGGCCTGCAAGTCGAAGGGCGCCGAATACGTCATCGTCGTCCGGATCAGATCGCCCGTATCGCCGTCCAACACGCGGACGCCGCGCGCTGTAACGTTGTGGCCATCACCATAGATTGTGGCAGTATTCTCCTGCGTCCACCAATGCATGAAGATGAAGTCCTGCCCGCCGTCACCATCCACATCACCCAGCGTGTGCAGTTCCTGCCACCGCATGGACGGCTGCGACCAGAACGTCTCGCCCGTGTCTCCATCGATGACATGAATCTGGTCCTCATAGTCAGACAGCTTCATGCGCAACTGGACGACTAGATCCATGCCACCGTCACCGTCCACATCGCCAGCCGAACGAATCTCGACACTCAAGCCACGGTCGCGATTGGCGTAGTAGATTCGCCCATTGGGGCTCGGTGCCTCAACGTCCTCAATGATAATTCGATGGAACAGTTGCGACCCGTCCGCGCCACTCCATGCGATGGCTCCCGCGCCAAAGCCTTGACGACCATCCGAATCCACCGTGCGGATGTCTCGCCATTCCCGGGTGACAGTCACCAGATCTGCAATCCCGTCGCCGTCCACGTCGGGACAGCAGGGCATGGGGTTCCAGGCCATCTCTTGCCAGCCCTCCGGCACCTGGTCCGGATACACGGTATAAAACCATCCGTAGTCCTCGGTGGAGAAGGGTGCAACCAGCGATGGCCACGGGACCATGCTGCGGCCCGGCGTCGGCGTCAGGATGGCCTGCCTGTACGTCACTTCCCCCGTTTCCAGGTCAATTCCCGCCATCCATTCGTTCGGGTAGTATGCATCCAAAACCTCCACGGCCCGGTTGGCGCCTGGTGGGGAAAACAACGTGTCCCGCCACGAGGCCACAAAACCAATTCCTTGCACGAGCAATTGCGGCGTTTCGATTCCCTGCAGGTCGGGCTGGTTCCCCTTTGGAACGCTGAGGTGGGGCTTGACGAGCATCGTGTCGGCTACGTAGTCGTAGATCAAATCGTCTGCCAAGAAGCCCTCGAACGGAACCGACCAACGCCGCGAGCCCGTGGCTCCGTCCAAGAGGTAGACCTCGTGTTCGAAATAGACAGCACCCCAAAGTGCCGGTCGGTTCCAATGGAAAGATTGGGCCAGGATAGCGGGGCCATCATTGGTTTGAACCGTTCCGATGACGGCGTGAACCGCGCACTCGGTCAAGTTCGGATACCCCGTCAGGATTCCTTCAGTCAGTCGCACATCCCAGAGGGGAGTGCCTGTGGCGCCGCTGACGGCCACGAGAGTGTGGTATGGCCCACAATAGTTGTCGGCCATGAACCATTGCAGCCAGGCAACTGGATCCAGGATGTTGGGACTGCCGTAAGCGCACACGCGGTAATACGTGCAGTACAGGTCCACTGCAACATCGTCGATGCCATCGCCATCAACATCTCCCAGGATGTGGTTGAACGTCAGGCTGTTGGACGGCTCGACGAGTGGATCGATGGGTTGGGCCTGGCCCATCGTGGCTGCGAGGAACGACAGCGCGACGTCCCGAGGCTGGGCATGGGACGAGGTGAGGCTTGTCAGGAAATGGGACATGGGGCCGCCGCCCGGGATTGCCAAGCCTCCGTCGGGCAGGCTCAGATTCCGCAACTGCGGGACTGCCAGGGCTGGGGGGCTTGGATGTGTGCCCTTCGCGGCTGGCTTGGACGTTGCCGTAGCGGGCGTGGCCGGCGGGATCGTTGGGGGGGCCTGTTGGGCGCTTGCCGCTGAGGGCGTTGTCTTTTCCAGGTCGGGAAGATCCGGTAGCTCGACATCCGTATTTGCAAGACCCGTCCCAGCATCGTCAACTCCGCCAATCAGGCCGGGAGTTGGAATCAGGAATACGATCAGCATGATACCCAGGGGATCCTTGCGGCGCCGGGCCGCAGCGCGGCGGCGCCGAAGAGTGGGGGCCAACATGAGCGCTGTCGCGGCTGCGACCACCACGGCAATGGCCATGGCGGCGACCAATTCCATCGTACTCTGGATGAACCGGCCGCCAAGCAGTGCCGCGTCATGCAAGAGGCTCGCCGACAAATCCATGCCCGCAGTATCCGGCAACGACCAGCGCAAACCCTGCGAGTCCACGACTCCGAAACTGGGGAATAATTCGAATTGCCGCCAGAACGAGAAGCGCTCCATGTTGGTGGCAAAGAACAGGTCCTCGCCGTGTTGCTTGCAGTGGCCCCCCATCGTGACTAGGGCGACGCCGAGGCTGCTGCTGCCTGGCTGGGCAGTGGCCCACAGGACCTGGCTGGCCGTCGGCTGCAACTCGTCCGACAGCAGGCTCTCGTCTTCCCACCGAACCAGTTCCAGCCGCTCTGAGTGACCGACGAATGCGGTGGGAATCCCGTCTCCGCAGTCGGCCATGATGCCGTCGAGGCCCCACGTTTCGTAACTGTTCATCACCTCGCCGGTTTTGCCATCCAGACGGTCAAAGGCCATGCGCGCCGTGGCGCGAAACACTTGTTCGGAACCCTGCGAGCCGAGGGCACGAGGAGGCATGAACGGGTCCACGACTCCGTCGCCGGTGGTATCGGTGCCCAGGGCGTTGAACCACTGCCACTGGGTCAGCCCATAGGATGAATCGCCGCCTTTTTGCTCTTGTTCATGTGCCCACAAGTTTTCGCCGGTTTCGCCGTCGAAGCCCACAATGCGCGCCGATTTCGGCAGCAATCCAACACCCGTGTTTTCGGAGGGAATGTCGCTTGTGGCAGCCGCCCACACGTCCGGCCCCAGCGAGTGCAGGAAGCCCCACCCCTGCACTTGGGCGTCCCAAAGAGGTTGGCCTGTGGCGCCGTCCAGGGGCCAGAAGTGGGTGCGGGCTGCGCCGTCAACGGAGGTCGCAGCGGCCTCCTCGATGCCTAACCACTGGGCGGCTACTTCGGCTACGCCATCGCCCGTGACATCAGGAAGCAGCCGAGCATGGGTCCATGTCAGCATCTCGATGCCTTCCTCGTTATCGGCTTGGGCTTCGACGGGCTGTAGGGGATGAACTTCGCGGCTCCAGAGGGTGGCGCCTGTTCCATTGGGGTTGCCATCGATGGCAAGGACGGTCATTCCGCGACCATTCTTGTATGGCTCGTCGCCTGTGGGCGCGGCCATTTCGCTGGATCGCGGGTTGCTCATGCGTGCCTGATCGACGATGATGTCGGCGTATCCGTCGCCGTTGACATCCTCCAGCCCACTGATCCAGGAGAGCTGGGTTTCGTTTCCGGAAGGAATGGAATCATGGCTCCAAATTTCTTCTCCAGTTTTGTTGAAAATCGTGTAGTGTTCCTGGAATGTGGCCTCCATGCTCCAGATCTCGTTTTGCAGAACGAATTCCACGAATCCGAAACCGTCCTGGACCTGATTGAACGTAATGTCTGTTGTCCTGAGAAGAATCTGCTTGCCCTGGGAGCTGGGAAGGACCCTCAGGTCGGTTGGAAGCCCCGCATGGCGCTCGTCGATGACAGTGCGCAAGAACACCTCGTTGGCTGTGGCGGACTCCTGTGTTCGAACGATGCGCCAGGTCTCGTTTCCCGTCGTACCGTCGAGAAGGCGAACCTCCACGTCCGTGAAGGTCAGTGACGGGGAACCAAAGAAGGGTGTACTGATCCCGCCCGGCCTGCCTCGCATGCCCCATGTGAACAGGTCACAGACGCCGTCGTCGGTCCAGTCGTCGGTCAACACCACGTTGCCAATTGCCTGCGGGTCGGGCAAACCCGACCTCACCAGGGAGGTTCCCCGCTCGCCGTTGAAGACGAAGAAGAAGAGGCCCTCGGCGCGCCAGATTTCGCGGCCGTCTGCGCCGCTGCGGGCAAAGATCGTGCTGCTACCCACGGGGGCGGAGGGCTGGGATGGGACCTGGTAGGCATTCTCGATCAGGTCGGTCACGCCGTCGCCGTCGATGTCGCAAAACATCCGCACATCGCGGTGGATGGTCTCTGGGGGCGTGTAGTACTGCGCCGTCGCAGATAATCCAGAGAGAATCAAAAAAACGAGCACGCAAACGGGCGTCAACCAACGACTTGCCGTACCACCACGGGACACCTCCCCGGCTTTGCTGAGTGGGTACATAACTTTTAGGTGTGGATCATGGGAACGACCGCGCCAGGCTGCCCGGAGTTTCCCAAACATGCCGCCAGTGGGCCCCACGGGCGCCGGCCTGCTCCGGAGCCTGAACTCGGCTCCATCAAATAGGCAAGAGGGCCTGGCCGCTTGTGGTTCGC
>JBFJVP010000044.1:0-12249 GCA_041624075.1 Thermoplasmatota archaeon
CCTACGGCGGCAGCGACCCCACGGATCCCACCTCGGTGCCCGGCGCCGTGGCTGGCGAAGCGTGCTACGACCAGGTGCAGGTGCAGGAGGGAGGCATCAGCAGCACCGTGGACGGCGACAAGGACCTGTACTGGCAGGTACGCGACTTCCACCAGGAACTGCGAACCCAGTGGGCCAAGAATCCGCAGCGCGCCAGTGTCTTCTACATCCATGGACTCCAGGACTGGAACGTCAAGCCCCACATGATGGAGGACTGGCTGCCCGCGATCCAGGAGACGGGCGTGCCGTACAAGATCTGGCTTGGCCAGTGGGGCCACGCCTGGCCGCAGTCGTCCAACCCCGACGCGGATTGCCGCCGGGGGGACGCTTGTCGCGGCGACTGGTGGACGCAGGCGCTGGTCGCCTGGTTCGACCAGTTCCTCAACGGCATCGACACCGGCATCCTGGACGCCCCGGCGGTGCAGGTGCAGGACGACGACATGATCTGGCGCCACGAGGATTCCTGGCCGCCAGCAGACGTCGCCTGGATGGACTTGGCCTTGGCAGAAGGAACATTGGGCGGCGAGGCCGCCCAGGGCACGGTCCGTTACCATGACAACGCAGGCGATGCGCGCCGCTTGGCCCCAGGGCCCGTTGGCCAATCCGTGCCGCCGTTGACGCCCGCCCAAGTGATGTTTCGCTCGGAGCCCTTGACGACCAACTGGCAGATCTCTGGCATGCCCCGTTTTGAGGGCACCATCAGCGCCAGCGGCGCTCGCGCGAGCCTCATGCTGACCCTCGCGGAGGAACTGCCCAGCGGCACCCTGCGCGCCTTCAACTACGCCGCCCAGAGCCTCAACCACGTGCAGGACCCCGCCAAGGGCCAGCGCGACATCTCCGGCCAGGCCCAGCACGTCAGCCTGAACTTCTTCCCACAGGAAGATGTCGTCCATCAAGGCAACCGCATCGTCTTGATCGCGGCAGGCAACCTGGTACCCGGAAATGAACCCGGCCCAACCCTGCAGCCCATCTCAACCGGCTCCACGATCACCATCGACTTGGACGGGGCCAGGCTGCTGCTGCCTGTGGACCAAACCATCGTTCCCGAAGAGCCTCAACCCTACGCATAGGCTAGGGCCGGCTCACCGGCGCCGGGCGGTCAAACGCCACAGGGCAACCAGGCTGAGCAGCGCCAGCGCCATGGCTGTTCCGGCGCGCGCAAGGGGCGCCCACTGGGGGCGCAGCCAAACCGAGACCGCCTGGTTGACGGCCACAAACAAGGCTATCATTGAGACACTGAGCAACACGAGCGCCAGGACGATCAGCCAGCGATGTGCCAGGGTGGGCAGGTTGTCCAGCCAGGAGAGGGTATCCGGGGACGAATCGGCAGCGGCGGGTGCTTGTGGGGTCATGGGTTTCTCCTGCGAAGGACGACGGCAACGGCGATGGCAACCAGAACCAGAACCAAGGGGGCTCCCGGGGCGCCGACATCCTCGGCGCTGTCCTCCGACTCGCCGCGGCCCACGTGGCCGCCGATGAAGTCCTCCAGGTTGGGCTCAGTCACCACCAGTTCTTGATCGGCTGGAAGGGTGAGAGTCGGCAGGAGTTGGACCGTGCCGGAGCCTTGGCCAACGACCACGTGGCCGTCCCACAGGATCGCTTCCACCTGGTAGTTGTACCTGGCCGGCACCTCCAGCGCCTGGCGCAAGTCATGGGTTTCCTCCGTGGGGAGCGTTGGAACGTTCAGGCGCCGTTCGTCGGACAGCAGGCCGGTGCTGATCTCCCGGGCCTTGAGTTGCAACTCCAGGGGCCGCGAGGGGCCCAGGCCCTCGTTGGTCAGGTAGACCGCCACTTCCACGGCGACCCGGTTGCTGGTGAGGTTCTGGACCAGAAAATCCAGGGATTGCACCACCACGCCGGCGTCGACCCGGTCACTGGGCAGCGCCGCCACGTTTGACAAGCTGACTTCGGCGCGGCGGACAAACTGCCCGTCCTCCTCCAGCGTCACGGAGATCCGGTATCCGTGGACCTTTGGCAAGCTCAACAGGGCAGCGGCGGTGACAGTCTTGTCCTTGGCAATTCGGCCCACGTCAACCGCTTGCGTTGCCTCCAGCAACCCTGTGACACGGTCATAGGCCTTCACCAGCAGTTCCACGTCGCCGCTGCGGCCGCCGTTGTTGTCGATCGTGGTGTTGACCAACAAATCCAAGGAGCCCGTGGCCACCCGCTGGGCCGACACGTCCACCTCCAGGATGGACAGCCAGCTCGGGTGAGCGTCGTCGAAGTCATTCAGGCATCCAGCCAGCAGCGGAAGGCAAGCCACCGCCAGCCAGGTTCGAGCGCTCATCGGGCTGCCAGGGCGCATGGCGGACAAAACCATCGTGGTTCTGTTGGGCGATTGCCAACCACCCGCAGCCAAGCGCCGTGGCATCGTTCGAGAGTTGTAGGTATATGCTCAAGAACATGAAGCGCCAAGTGACGCCTTGGAGAGGATCCCCGTGGTCCAACCCAAGATGATCAAGCCGATTCACGGCAAACCCGTCGCGACAAACGACAGCCATCGCCTACCCGCCCTCGCACCCGGCAGCCGCCGCACGTACGAGGGGCTGCTTGGCCTTGGCGCCACTGGCCCCGCCAGCGCCCGCCCGCTTGCCAACATCAGCAAGGCCCTCAAGCGCTCCAAGCGTGACTTGGAGGATGAACTGCACTTGCTGGAAGGCAAGGGCGTGGTCGACCACGTCAGTTCAGGCCGCGAAGTGGCCTGGTATTGCCGCAAGTAGCGTTGCCGCCCTGGCCGTGGTCTTTGCCACGGCCGGGCTTCTCTGCTTCTCTACCTCTTGATCCCACGCAGTGGCTGGCCCTGTTTTGGCCGCCCTGCCCCATGTTCCTGCTCGCGTTGCCGGGTGCCGTGTCGGGGTGTTGCCGACTGCCCCTGGGCCTGCAGTGCTGTCGGTTTAGCGCATACACCGCAGACGGAACCCCCAGCGACCCTCGCGGCAGCCCTGCGGCCGCGAACCTTATGTGCGTGGACCCCCCGGTGGCGTCGAGCCCATGAGAATCCTGTTCATCGCCACCCTTCTGCTTGCCACGGCACTCGCCGGCTGTGCCGACAGCCAACCAAAGTCGCTTGGCGCCCCGCCAGAGATGGGCTTCCTGCAACTGGTCACCGACTGGACCTACCAGCACGTCACCGAAACCGTCGATGGACTCACCGTCACGATGGAAGTTTACCTGCCGGACGCCGCCTCTGCGCTCAGGGGCCAGAGCGTGCCGGAAACGTTCCCCACGGTCGTGATGACGTCGCCGTACAACTTCGATGGCATTGGCGCCGACCTGTCCTTCGGCGGCTACCCCGCCTACGAGGGGCTCTTCCAACGCCTGGTGCAACACGGCTACGCGGTCGTGATGGCGGATTCGGGCGCCATGGGTGGAGCCTCCGGCTGCTGGGACTTCATGGGGCCCCAGGACGTGGCCGGCGCGGTTGCCAGCATCAAGGCCGTCACGATGCAGCCGTGGAGCAACGGCAAGGTGGGCATGCATGGCTTGAGCTATGACGGCATGACCCAGGTGATGGCTGCCAGCGCGGGCGTGGAGGGCTTGGTGACCGTCGTTCCGGCGGCCGCCCTGACCCACGCGTACGCTGGATTGTACCACGGCGGCGTCCACTATGGCGGCGGCTGGTACATGACGACGGCGGGCTACACCCAGAGCGCCAACGAGCCGCGCGAGAACCCCGACCGGCGAGCGGGTTGGCTGGAAGGCCTCACCGACCCCACATGCGTGGCTGAAACCAACGCCATGGGCAACGATCCCACCGGCGCGTACAACTCATACTACCAGGAGCGGGACTTCCGACCGCTGGCGGCCCATGTCAACGCCAGCGTGTTCGTCATCCAGGGATTCTTCGACAATGCCGTCAAGCCCGACAACTTCGGCACCTGGTTCAACGACATCCAGACCCCCAAGAAGGCGTGGCTGGGCTGGTGGCACCACACCTACCCGACCGCCGAGGGTGGCGGTCGCGACGACCTGATCCTGACGCTTCACCGCTGGTTCGACCACGAATTGAAGGGCATCGACAACGGCATCCTGGACGAGCCCATGTTTGATGTCATGGACTCCAAGGGCCAATGGCGCCACGAGGACGCCTGGCCTCCGGCGGACGCCAGCAACTACACGCTCTTTCTCACCGCGGACGCGCTGGCCGAGGAGCCCCCCGAAGCGGGCGCCATCGTGATCCGCAGCCTCGAGCCAATCATGGCGGGCCCCTCATTCTCCAGCCAACCCATTGGTGGGTGGCACATCACTGGTACCCCGAAGCTCATCCTGCCCGGTGTCACGGGTGTGGCCGGCGGGGGCCAGATCATCGCCATGCTGTACGACGCGACGGAGAACCGGTTGATCTCACAGGGCGCCATCAACCTGCAGGTGGCCGAAGACCCCACCAGTGCGCAGCCCTTGACGCCCCTGGATGCAGTCGATGTCCAGTTGGACCTCTACCCCGTGGACTACCTGCTGCCCGCAGGCAACCAGTTGGAGTTGGTGCTTCAGACCCAGGAGGGCTCGCCGTTTGGCTGGTACGCGCCGGATGCCTACCAAAGCACGCCGACGGTTCCCCTTGGCGAGGCGCGCCTGGAGCTGGCTATCCTTGAGCGGGACCCCGACGACATCTTCCTGGTCGCTTGTGGCTGGCTGCTGGGCCTGTGGGAAGACTGCTTTGACCGCGATCTCGAGGATCAAGGCATCTAGCGCACGGCTTCAGTCACCTGGTCGGCGCCGCCCGTGCCCTATCGGCACCTTGCATCACGCCGCCGGTCAATCTCGCCCCGCTCGTTTTCGGGCTAGCGCCACGCCCGCCAGCACCATCAGCACCAGCATTCCCGTTGCCGGCGCCTGCTCGTCCTCCTGGGGCGCGGGCGCAGAAGCCGCGGGTTGGGGCTCCGGCGGTGTCAGCACCATCGCCGGTGCGTCGCTGTACTCGAACAGGGGTAGCTTCAGACTGCCGCCGGGCAGCAGGTGCGCCGGGCCAGGCCCCTGGCTGTCCGGGTTGGCGTAGTCGAGGCGCAGGACCAGCATCAGGGCCGCGCCCTTCTGGTATGGCACCCGGTCCACCAGGGGCGTCACCGGCGCATCGATGTCGATGCGGCCCAGTTCCTGGGGCGGTGCGGCCATCTCGGCGAGCAGGGTTTCCGTCCGGTTGTCGGCGCGGTACTTGCGCGCATCGCAGGGCAGCACCTCGCCGCCGGAGAAGTGGAGCAATTGACCCGTGACGTTGGCGACGCCGTACGGGCGCTGGGCCTCGAAGGAGGCCTGCAGGCGGCCGGTGCCGTTGAGGTCGAAGTCGAGGCCCAGCAAGAGGCTGGGGCTCAAGCAGATGTGCCACTGGCTGGCGTGGCCGCCGAATTCGCTGACGGTGCTGTCGACGGGGCGCGCCTCCGGGTCGGTGTCGGGTACGCCCACCATGTGCGCTTGGCCGCCGGAGTAGCCCAAGGGGTCCAGCAGCGCCTCCAAGCCGCTTGGCGTGTGGCGCACATGGAAATACAAGGTATCGTGGTGGCCGGCGGGTTGGGGCACTTCGAGGTAATGGATGCCCAAGTCGATGGTCGCCCAGGCGTCGTCGGACTCGATTGCGAGCGTGAAGTTCTGGGTGCCGCCGTGCTGGTGCCGTGCCGGCGTGGTGACCAGCACGGGGACTTTCACCGCCTCGCCGGCTGGCAGTGTCACGGAATCCGGCGTCGTCACGGACCAGGCATCAGGCACTCCCCGCAGGGCCACGGTCGCGTTGCGTGGGGCGTCGGACGTGGCCTCCACTTCGAACTTCAGGAACGTTTGCCCGCCGTTGGTGGCGCGGTACGGCGCATCGCTTTGCAGGCTCAAGCCTCCGCGGGCATCCGTTCCGCCCAGCCGAATCGGCGCCGTCCACGTCCCCGCGTCCGGCATGCGGTCAGTGGTGACGAAGGCGTCCGCACAGCAGTTGAAGGGATCCTCAGGATCGGGGCCGCCGAGACTGAACTGGGAGTACGCCACCGTGTAGAGTTCCGTGATGGACCGGCCCCCGGCCGGGGGAGCGCCCGCTTCGTCGCGCAGCAGGCCCCGGGGAATCGCGACGTGGATCTGGCCCGCTTCTGGATCGCCTTCGACGTTCAGGATCGCCAGCCGTGTGAGTTCGAAGTCGTTGGCGCCCACCTCAGCCAGCCAGCCATAGAAGTGACCTGACAAGTCACGCCCCATCTGGATGGCGTAGCGCTTCTCACCCAACTGGAAGATCGTGCGGGTGTCGCCATTGCGAAGCTCCGCGCCAGGCGCGTCGTCGTAGCCAGCCACTTGCAGCGTCCAGTAGAAGGCCTCGGGGTCCTCGTTGATGGTGAGCTTGACCAGATCGACGGCGCTCCAACCCCCGGGCATCTCCAACTCCTGCCCAGATGTGCGAACCACCACGTCACCCTCGCCATCCTCGATTGTGGCTTGGCCAATGGCAACGGGCACCAGCAGAACCGCGAGCAAGACCGGGACACACTTCACGCACGAATCAGGAAGGCCTCCCATGAAAGGACTGTGCCTCCAGCCTGCACCGGGCATGTCCTGGCGACGGGCCGCAGACGGGGGAAAGATCCACTCACTTTCGCGTCTCGGGCTCAGATTCAAGATGGGATGCAAGCTAGTCAGCCTTGGCGATCGCCCATGGCAACCGCTACCAGCCGGAAGACCGGCACCACCATGCCCAACACCGCCCCCGCGGCAACATCCAAGCCCTCCATGCCGTCCACGCCCAGCGCGTCCGGCATGAAGCCGAGCGCCAAGCCCCGCGCCGGTAAGGGCAAGAACAGCTAGTTCACGATCCAACTCTTCCCCCTTCTTCCGTTCCCTTTTTTGGCACCATCCCCCACCGTCCGGCATTTCTCCCAGCGCGCAAGCGGCCAGCCAACCCTCCACCCCGAGGCTCCTGGGCCTTGCAGCAACCGGGGCCTGGCGTGGTCAGGCCTTGCCACGGACCCCACCCGGAGGACTTGCAGCGGGCCCGGCCAGGGGGTTCAAGGTACGGGGCGACGAGCTAGGTAGTGGAGCGGATCCCAATGGTCCAACCCCAGAACCCAGACAACGAACGCAACGTGGATGTGGACGAGGAGGTACCCTCCGTCCGACGTCTACCCAGCCTGCCGCAGAACCTCAAGCGCGTCTATGACGAACTCGTCGACGTAGGCGCCACCGGTCCTGCCAGCGCCCGCCCCGTGGAGTACCTGAGCAAGGAGCTGCACCATCCAAAGAAGGAGATGGAGCACGAACTACACGTATTGGAGGGCAAAGGCGTGGTCGGACACGTCACCTCGGGCCACCAGACCGCCTGGTACGCGCGCAGGTAGCAGACTCCCCCTTTTCCTTTCTCCTTCCCTGGTGGCGGCGGCCAAGCCGCCCCACCAGAACCCTTGGCCCTCGTGCGGGCCCTTCTTTTTGGCATCCCAACCCCCGGGCCATGTCGCCTCGCTGGAGAGCTTTCGCTTAGCCGGTGCGCCCCTCATTGCACGCGGCGACGAAGCCCGGTTCTGCCGTGGAACACAAAGCTTCGGCATCTGCCACCCCCATCATGCGGGACGCCTGTCGCCCCGTGGCCAGGTAGCAGGACTGCTTGTCCTTGACGGGCAACTGGGGACACAGGTCCAAGCCGGCCTTGGGGGTGTTGAAGTGCAGGATCATGCCGTTGGTGAACGCTCGTACACAGGAATCCTGCTCTTCCGCGTCGCCCGAGGAACACCAGAGGCTCATGGTGGCAGGATTGCGGTTGGAGTACGGCACCGCATCCCGGCCGAGACTCTCGTAGCAGGCCAGGTTGTGGCGGCCCGCCTCGTCACACACGCGGGCGGTGGCGCGGAAATCGCCCTGGTTGAAGAACAGAATCAGGCTGGTCTGCATGCGCCAGCACATGGGCTGGTAAGGATCCATCACGGTGTTGCACGGATACGCAGGGTCGTCGGCGTCAACCCAGAACGTCGGCTCCTTTCCGTCATGGGTATGAACCGCGTTGTCCGGTTCCAGCGATGCAAAGTACGCCACGATGTTCTCCATAAACACGCCGCCGTAGCAGTTGGTCCGGTCGCCCCGGTCGGACATGAGGTAGCAGCGGTCGAGGGCTGCGTGGAGGTCGTACGCCTCGTACATCATCACGCCGTGGCCCAGGCCATGCACGCAGGCGTAGGATTCGAAGCTCGTGGTGGCGTAACCGCACACGGAATCAAGGGCCGCTCGGTCAAGGGGCAAGCCCTGCTGAGCCAGGTCGTTAAAATGGGCCTGCAACGCCCCGTGGATGCAGCCCTGGAAGACCTCATACGAACACTCCCGGAGGGTCAACCCGATGTCAAGGCCGTACGCCTGGTAGGCGGCGTGGCCGAGGCTGTGTGCCAGCGTGTGCCCCATGGAGTCGGCTGCCGGGGTCGTTCGCGCCAAGTCGTTGAGTTGTTCGAAGGCGGGCACCGAGCCGTAGGCAACCAGGTATTCCGTCAGGAAGTGAACCCAGCAGTCGGCATTGGGCTGGCCGATGGTTTCGCAGTGTAGTGCAATGGCCTCACCCGTAGCCGGCCCATAGTAGCTGGAATTGCCCACGATGGATTTGCCCCGGATTCCGACCAGGGTTGTGCCGTGACCCCCATGGGCTTCGTGGCCTTCGCCAGCATGGTCAGCTTCATGGTCGTCGTGGGCCGCCTCAAGATGTGCCGCCCCGTGGTCGTCGTGGTGCAGCGACTGGGACGCGGACAGCAGTTCGACGTTTTCCGCCGCCAAACCGGCGCCGTAGCCCCCAATGGCCACGAAGATCGCCATGCCAACGGCCGCCACGCTATCCACGCGCAGGGGCACTGCCGTGTCACGCACAAGCAGCGCCGCGCCGCCAAGTTGCACCACCTGCGTCACGATCCCAAGAGCATCGATGGCTTCGGGCCCATCGGACCACGGGGCCCTGATCAAGCGCGTGATGATGTACAGAATGGTTGGCGCCATCGCCATGACGACCAAACCGACTGCATGCAGGCGGGGACTGGGGTTGCGAAGGTAGGCGGCACCCCAGGCAATCTGGGCGGCGCCAACAATCAGGAAAAACAGGCCGGCTCCAACGGCGTGGGCCATGTGGGCTCCCACGAGAACCAAGTGAAGCAATCCGGCCGTCATGATCAGCGCCACGGCGGCAACTTGACGATCGATTCGCCCAACGGGGTCATTGCCCCGCGAAGCTCCGGTCGCCGCGGTCGCATCAGTGGGTCCGCCTTCCATGGCGGTTTCACCAGTGGTGGCCGTATATCAAGAAGTCGCACGCGGCACCATGGCCAGCCGCCGGCGCGCCGCACCGCCAAAACCTGCCAACTACGTCAGCAGGCGTTTGGCGATGACCCCACGCCTCTGCACGAATCGCGGGGTCTCCCTCGCTGGGCTCGGGCATCTCCAAAACCTGCCGACTAGGTCAGCAGGCGTTTGGCGATGACCATCCTCTGAATTTCCGATGTGCCCTCGTAGATCTCGGTGACCTTGGCATCCCGCATCAGACGCTCCACCGGGTAGTCGGTAACGTAGCCGTTGCCGCCGTGGATCTGGACCGCCTGAATCGTGGCCCACGTACACATCTCACTGGCAAACAGCTTCGCCCGGCTACCCATTTCCGGCGTCAGCTTCCCGTCATCCAGCATCTTGGCTCCCTTCATGTAGAGCAGGCGCGCCGCCTCGATGCGGGTGTCCATGTCGGCCAATTTGAACTGGATCGCCTGGTGTTGCGCGATGGGGACCCCAAACTGCACGCGCTGCTTGGCGTACTCACGGGCTTCATCGAAGGCACGCTGGGCGATTCCCACCGCTTGGGCGCCGATGCTGAGTCGGCTGCCGTTGAGCGTCTCCATGAGTTGCTTGAAGCCGTCGCCCGGCTGACCGAGAAGGTTCTCGGCGGGCACCCGCAAGTCACTGAAGCTCAGGCGAGCGGTATCGCTACCGTGCAAGCCCATCTTCTCCTCGGCGCCGTCCTTGTTGAAGCCGTCCCAAGAGGTCTCCACGGCGAACAGGCTGATGCCCCTGTGGCCGGCGGCGGGGTCGGTCTTGGCGGCCACGATGGCACTGCCGGCGTGGTTGCCATTGGTGATGTAGACCTTCGAGCCGTTGAGGACGTACTCGTCGCCATCCTTCTGCGCCGTTGTGGCCAAGGCAGCCACATCGCTTCCGGCGCCCGGCTCCGTCAGCGCAAAGCAGCCAATCCACTCGCCCGACGCCAATTTCGGCAGGAAGCGCTGCTTGATCTCTTGACTGCCCCAGTTCACGATGGGGCTGGCGGCGACACTGGTGTGGACGGCCGCCGTCACGCTGGTGCTGGCGCAGGCCCACGCCAATTCCTCCAGAATGAGGTTGTAGGCCACCTTGGAGATCGGCGTGCCGCCGTACTGCTCGGGAATCGTGGGGCCCAGCATCCCTAGGGCGGCGAGTTCCTTCAGGGTGTCATGGGGAAACTCGCCGGTGCGGTCCAATCGCTCGGCACGCTCGGCCACCGCGCCCCGTGCGAACTCGCGCACGGTTTGCTGGATCAGGCGCTCTTCGTCGCTGAGGCTGAAGTCCACGCGCCGGGCAGGTCGGTGTTGCTCTTGGGCGTTTGGGGAGCGCAGGGTTCGTGCAACGGGACTAGAGCATCTCGTCGACGTAGTCCAGGGTGCGGCCCATCATCATGGGATCGCACAGGAAGGGGTACTTGATCATGCAACGGGCCATGCCTGCCATGTCGCTGGCGTAGTCGAACGTCTCGTCGACGGCGGGGTTCGTGCCGGGGTCGCACACGGGATGGACCAGACAGATGAGCCAAGGGGCCTGGTCGTCGTGGTGGGCAGAGGCAGGGCCTGCAACAAACAAAACCGACAGGGCGGCCGCCAATAGTAGGCTTCGTCCAATCATAGCGGGTCATTGTCGCCGGATTCAAAGATTTGACTACGCAACAACGCAATGGGGTCAGAGCGCAGCGATGCAAAGCCGCGCCAGCGGCTCGAAGCCCGGCAAGCCGCCTGGGTGCGTGTTGGCGGCCACCTCGGAGCCGTCTTTGATGGCGAGGGCTCCGAGCGCGCTAGCAGAGTCGCCTCACAGCAGGCTCAGCACGTAGTCTAACAGGGGGTGGAAAAGGGAGGCGTCGCAAAGCCACGGTTCCTGGGCCATGCAGAAGGCGTAGCCTAGAAGCAGGCCGGCCAAGAACTGCGCGTCGTCGATGAAGGGGTTCATGCAAACCGTTCTGGGATCCAGCAGGCACAAGGCGTAGCCAATGGCCTCTTCGGCGACCCGTGGCAGATCCGGGTCCGCGCCGTACACATGCACGGACTGCTGGAGGTTGCACAGCACCGCGCTTTGGGGGCCCTCATACACGCACGGGTGGCGTGCGTCGGCCGCCGGGGACAAGGCAGCAGCCAGGAACAAGCATGCAACAAACAAACCGGCAGATCGAGTCAAAAGCGTCATTCTTGCCACCGGGCCGGCGTAGGAAGTCCGCCACATAGACGGGCAAGTATCTTTTTGTTACGAGGTGGGTGGGGCGGGCGATGGCGGGATGCATGGCGGTCCTCGCATCGCCAGCGACGGACCACTCCCGTTTTTACATCAAGGCCACACTTGGCACCCGTTGCCAGAGCCTCAGCCTAACGGTGCGCTGACCGACCTCCCGATGATCAAGGAGGGCCGTGCTGAGCGCCTCAAGGCGTGCGGAATCCACACGATTGAGCAGTTGTGGAAAGCGGACTTGGGCGAACTCGCCGCCAAGGAAGCCTTTGAGGGCGACGGCGGGTTTCTCAACCAGCTTCCGCTCTTGCAGGGTTACGCCGAGGCCCACGCCAAGGGTACAGCGCTCATCTACGCAGCCGATCCGCGCCTGTACGAGTTCGACGAGCCCATCATCCACATGGACTTGGAGTTCGATGGCCCGGCCACCGAGGTCTTCCTGTACGGCATGCTGGACCATGAGACCGAGCAGATCACCCAGTGGTTTGATCACACCCGCAAGGGCCAGGAGCGGATGTTGCGGGATTTCCGGCGTTTGTGCAAGGACCAGAACCCGACGGTGGTGACCTGGGGCGGTCGCACGAGTGACACGCTGCAGCTCAAGCGGGCCAGTGAGAAGGTTGGCCTTGACCCGTCGTGGGTGAATGAGGTTCAATGGTTCGACATGCAGTCGGATCTGGTGTACACGGCGAGTCCGGAAACTCAGCGCGTGTACTTGCCGGTGCGGAAGTTCAAATCGGAGACTGTGGCGGCGTTCTTTGGGTACAAGAAGCC
>JBFJVP010000045.1:0-11927 GCA_041624075.1 Thermoplasmatota archaeon
AACGACGAGTTCATGCTGGAGGCCATCTCGACGCCTCAGGCGTTGTCGGCCGCTGTCAGCCTGGCCAGTGCCGCCGCCTCGGCCCTGGCGTACGCGGACGCCTTCAGTTTCTCGCAGGCCGCAGCCAGTAGTTTCTCCTACGCGTTTGCCTACGGCAACGGAAACGCCGTGTCGATCATCACCGACCACGAGCAGGACATCGTGGAGTGCAGCGTCACCCAGAGCACGTTTGATGTGTTGTTCCTCTTCGATACGACCGGTTCGATGGGCAGCGTCATCAATTCCGCCAAGGCCGGCGCGACCCAGATCATGAACGATGTGCTGGCCGCCGTTCCAGGCACCCAGTTTGGCGTCGCCAACTACCGGGACTACTACGGCTTCTTCAGCTACCCCGGCTACGCCTCCAACTACGGCTGGACCGGCGACTACCCATGGCAACTCAACCAGGGCGTCACGTCCAACACCGCCAGCGTCCAGTCGGCCATCAACGGCTTGTCCGCCAGCGGCGGCTACGATTGGCCCGAGTCGGTGACCCGCGCCCTGTACGAAAGCGGCAACGACCCTGCGGTCTCCTGGCGCCCCAGCAGCACGCGCGTGGTGGTTCACTTCGCCGACGCCCCAACCCACGACATGGACTTCTACACGGGGTACAACTTCGGCGGCGACCCCGGACCCGACGCCATCGCCGGCACCAGCGACGACTTGGACTTCGAGACCGTGGTGGGCGACTTGGCCGCCGGCGGCTACAAGATCGTGGCCATCCAGGCGGGAACCAGCTCCGTGACGGCGCAATCGATGCAGTACGAGGGCACCGTTACCGATGGCGGCTACGAGACCCTGGGTGGCGACTTCGTGACCCAAGTGACCAACCTGATTCTGGCCGAGGCGCCGGATTGCCACGCGGAGGCCCATGCCAACGCCACGGCCGTCGCCGACGCCTTCGGCTACGCGTTTAGCCAGGCCGTGGCCGGAGCTGACGCGGACGCCATCGCCCAGTCCATCGCGGCTGCCTTTGCGCAGGCAGAGGCTCTGGCAGCGGCGGCATCGGCGACCGCCACCAGCGTGGGGACCACGACCGCCACGGCCCTTGGCCAAGGCTACGGTAGCCTGAACGGCGCAGGCCTGCTGGCCCGCAGCGACGCCGACGTGGAATGTGTGGATATCCCCCAGATCGAAGTGGAGCCCGAGTCGCCCGCCATCCAGTTGCCTGGCGCACTGGGCGCCATCGCAGATGGCAGCGTCCACGTTTCGCCGGTCATCCAGGACGCCCTGAAGGTGCTGTGCCATCGCATCACGACCATTGATTGCCCGGACACCGATGCCATCGACATCGGCACGCCCGGAGTCAACCCGCCGGGAATCGGTGTTGATATCGCCGACCAGGACATCCAGAAGACCCTCGATGTGTTGGCCAGGCGCGTGGAAGCCGTGGCGCAGGCGGACACCGTAGTGTTCGGCCAGGACCACCAGGGCCCCGTGGCCGTCGATCCGCCGTGCCCGCCTGGAACCAGCATCACCTCCACGGGCCAGGACCACGTGGCCATGCACGCCATCGCGCAGCCTGCCGGCTACGCCGTGTCGGGTTCCCACGCGATGGCTCACGCCGACGCCGTGGCCCAGGCCCTCAGCGTGTCCGTGTCCGTGGCCGATGCCTTCTCCACGGCCATCGCCCAGGGACTGACGGTCAAGCAGGCCACAGCCATCGCGCAAGCCGTCGCGGACGCCATCTGCACGCTTGAGGTGGAAGGAGACGGCGCCGGCACGTGCACGGCAATTGCCACCGCCGTTGCCGTCGCCATTGCACGCGCCGTTGCCCAAGCGCGGGCCACCGCCCAAACCTTCAGCGATGCCTTTGCGGCCGCCTACTCCCAGGCCTTGGCCCAGGCCCGCGCCCGCGAGGGGGCTGCGGCTTCGTCCAGCAGCGCCACCAGCTTTGGCGCCGTGGAAGCCCGCTCGGAGGGCCAAGGCCGCGGCGACACCAACGGTTTGGGCGCTTACGTGGGCGGCATGGGTGCCGACGCGACCAAGATGTACGCCCAAGCCCATGCAACGGGGGGCGCATCCTCGTTCAGCGCGGGTAGCGGTGCGTGTGCTTCCAGCGCGGCGGTGAGCCTCAGTGGCATCAAGGCCACGACGCTGGCGCAGGGTCATGCCACAACGGCCGCGGCCGGCGTGGCTGCAGATCTGGCGGGCGACGACGCCTACAGCCTGGGTTCCAGCGCTGCAAGCGGCGTTGTCAGCAACGCCAGTGGCGCTTGCGCCGGCTCCGCCAACGCGGCGGCCATCAGCACGGGAACGATTTCCAGCCTGGTTGAAGGCCGGGTTGCCTCGGACGGTCGCGCCGTGGCGGCATTCATCGACCTCGATGGCAACGACAGCTACTCGGGCGGCGCCACGGGTGCCAACGGTGCCCTTGCGTTCAACTGGGACATTGTCTGGGCGAACCTCTTCTGGGACCTGTAGGCCCTCCGCCGATACCTTACCCCCCTCCATCTTTTTCCCCGCCACTCGGGCCGGCATGGGACCCAGCTCGCTGGTCACGACGGCCACTGCAAGCAAAGAAATGGAACCCCCGTTTTTGTTTCACCTTGGATATCTGTTGAGCTCTCCAACAACACTCATTAAGAGGAACGCGTCGGCCGCAGCATGCGCCCTCTTCTCGCCCTCTTGCTCACAACCATGCTCTTGGTCGCTGCACCGACCGTCGCCTCCGGGCCAGGTTCCGGCAACTGCGGCAACGGCGTGGGCAACGGCGCTGGGGCCGAGCACGGCCAAGCCGAAGGGTGCGGCAACGGAAATCCCCCCGGGTGCGGTCAAAACAACGGCCGAGGCAACGGCAACTCCCGGAATTGCAGCGGCGACTCTGGCGACGACGGACCCGACCTGAACGACGACCCAGACAGCGGATCCCCGCCCGATCAGCCGACACCCGACGACCAGCCCGGTGACGAGACGGCCACGCCCAATGACCCACAGGACCCTGAAGATCCAGGGGCGGACCCAGACAACCCGCTGCCATCCGAACCGCCCCGGGACGCCAGCTTCAGCGCGCCGGGATCGTGCGCCAACAGCTTCGACGCCGACCCCTCCAAGCGCCGAGTGGCAGCAGACCTGTGTGCCCTGGCGCCCCGCGACCGGGACAACGACAAGGTGCCGCGCTTGTGGACCTTCAACATCCACGCCCACTGGGGGCCCCACTCCAAGCAGTTCTCGTACGGCCACGGTGAAGAGACCGAACTGGGCGACCCGGACGATGAAAAGCGGGCCCGCCTCGCCTTGCGCGTGCCCCGCAGCCTCTAAGGCGCCCCGCCATGGAGGCCCCGTGAGCGCCCCCGTGAACACCCGACGGCACCCCAAGGCCGAGCCCGTCGAGGCGCCCTGGCTGGACCCGCGCCTGGACGCCGGCATCCAGTTGTTCAACGACGGCCAACACTGGCATGCCCACGAGGAGTGGGAAGGCCTCTGGCTGGGCCTGGAGGGCGACGACAAGCTGTTCGTCCAGGGACTGATCATGGCGGCCGCGCTCTTGGTTCAATACGGCCGAGGCCGGATTCAAGGCGTCATCAACCACTGGGCCAACGTGCAAGCACGCCTGCCCCAGCACGCCCCCGAAAAATGGGGCATCGACGTGCAGCGCTTGCTCGATCAGCTCGTGGACTACGCCGAACCAGTCATCGCGGGCGATGCATCGGTTAGCCTCGATCCGGCCAACGTGCGCATCCACCGTGCACCCTGATGGTATGCCGTGCAGGTTTTTTCCTGCTCCTGAAGCCCTGCCCGTGCTAGGGGGTTAAATTCATGGAGAGTGAATGGAGGGTTAGAGGCGGGGCGTGCCCCGCACGGACGCCACCATGCGTCCACTCCAACCAACCAACCAACCACCCTTCTCCCCCTCGCAACCGAACATCCAACCACAACCAGCAAGCGACCGGGCCCGGCGTCAAGGGACGCCGGGCCCTCCTTTTGTTTTTCACTACCCAAGTCGCAGGGGCACCGCGTGAATTCTGCTTGAGCGACCAGCTTTCACGCGTCAGGCGCATACTGTTCGCGGATGCGCCTGGCCGGCACGCCCCCCCAGAATTCGCCGGCGGGCACGTCCTTGTTCACGAGGCTCATGGCGCCAATCACGGCGCCGTCACCGATGGTCACTCCGGGCAGGATGAGGCAGTTGGCGCCGATGGAAACGTCGCGACCGATGCGGACATCGCCGACTTGGTACTCATGCCGCAGGTAACCGTGGCAGAGAATGGTGGTATCGTACCCGATGACGGTGTCGTCGCCGATGGTAATGCGGTTTGGGTACAGGATGTCCAGCGTGGTTTCGAAGCCGAAACTGACGAACCGTCCAACCTTGGCGCCAGTCAAACGGTACAAGACGCGCTTTATGCGCTGGCTGGGCGCCCACCGCGCCATCAGGATCCACATCGTGTTCCATAAGACCCGGAAGAAGCCGACATCGCGGTAAACGTACCACAGGCTGTTGTGTTGGCCGCGGCTTGGTTTCACGTCCACATTGGGATGGGGCACGAGCGCCCCAGCGCGCCGCCAGTCATGGCGGTTGCGGGGCAGCCATGAAAACCGGCATCCATGCGCAGAGGGGCTTCACCCCGGCACACGTGCTCGCGAGCCAGCCTGCAGGAGTCGGAAGAAGCGCCAACCGCCCCACGACGCGAGGTTGCCCCTGCGCATTCAGATGGCTGCCAAAGACAAGCAGTTCGACCAGAGGCTTCTTCTCTTGAAACCCCCCGTGGCACCTATGGCTTCGCCCCCTGTGCTTGAATTGTCCGGCCTCAGCCATCATTATGGCAGCCAACGTGGCGTCGGCCCCATCGACCTGAGTCTCGATGCTGGCATTCATGGCCTGCTGGGACCCAATGGCTCGGGCAAGACGACGCTGCTCAAGACGCTACTCGGGTTTCTGACGCCGACCGCCGGCGCGGCCAAAGTGTTCGGATTTGACGTGCAACGGCAAACCATGCAAGTGCGCCGCAGCATCGGCTACATGCCGGAAAACGACATGATCGTACCCGGGCTTAGCGCGGTACAAACGGTTCGGCTGGCTGCCGAACTGTCCGGGTTGTCCGCCGGCCGCGCCCATGAGGCCGCCGCCGAGGCCCTACAAGCCGTGGGTTTGGGCGACGAGCGGTTCCACGCACCCACGCGGCTGTCGACTGGGCAACGGCAACTGGTCAAGCTGGCCGCAGCGCTGGTCCACGCGCCGCGCCTGCTGGTTCTGGACGAGCCCACCAACGGTTTGGATCCGCGTGGTCGGGTGCGCATGCTCCGCTTGGTCGGCGAAGTGGCACAAGAAAAGGCGATCTCCATCATCCTGTCCACCCATATCCTGCCCGACGTGGAGGCCGTGTGCGACCAAGCCGTGATCCTGCGTGAAGGCCGATTGGCCGCCGTGGAACCCGTGGGCAGCCGCCAAGCGGTTTCCGCCGCCGTCGACACATGGTACGACATCCAGGTCCTCGGCGCGCCGGAGCCCTTCCTGGCCGAATGCCGAGTCCAGGGCTTTGCCGTTGACGAGCACCGCGGCCTTCGCGTGGCGGCCCCCAAACTACAGCAACTTCTCGTTTGCGCCAAAAGCGCGGGCGTCATCCTCAGCCGAGCGACGCCGATCACCCGCGGCGTGGAGGAAGCGGTCCTCGAGCACCTCAGTGAGCCTGGCGACGCCCTGGAGGTCTTGGCATGAACAACGGCACGACCACCTCACCCCACTTGGCGGGCGTCGAATCCCGCCGGTTTCGCACGTGGGAACAGGAGACGCCAGCCGACCATTCCCCTTGGCGCATCGTCATGCGTTATGGCTGGGAGCGCACCCGCCGCAGCGCCATTTTGCGCATGGCAGCCGTGGCGGCGGTGATGCTTTTTGTTTTCCAAGCCGCCGTTCTGGCGGACGAGCGCGCCTACGGCATCGGCATGTCGAGCCTCACATTCCCCATCGTCACCTGGACATTTGTTGCCGCGATCGTCGCGCTTCTGGTCGGTGCGCCGAGCTTGGCGGAAGATCGCCGGTTCAACGCCGGATTGTTGTACTTCAGCAAGCCCGTGCGCGCCCAGTCCTACCTGGCTGGCAAGACGGCCCACTTGGCCGTGCTGCTGGCCGGCAGCGCGCTGCTCCCGTTGTTGGTCACGGTAGCAGTTGCTGGCGTCATGGGATTGGGCAGCGAGCCGCCCATGTTCGCATTTTCCGAAGCCCGCGGGGGCGAAGACCTGCGCCAATGGGAGGCCAGCACCCTCAACACCTTCGGTGAAGCGGTGGCCGTGTTGGCCGTCGTGGCCCCCGCAGGAGTGGTCGCCATTGCGTGGATCGGCTCGATTTCGCTCTTGGCCTCATCGTACACCACGCGAGCCTGGCAGGCGGCACTAGCGGCCGCGGGCGGCGTTGGCGGTGCGTCCATGCTGGGCGCCATCGTCGGCGAGGGCGTCGAATCGTCTGTCTGGCACCTGTTTGGACCCATGCAGTGGCTCACCGCGGTCCTTACCCTACCACTGGAACTGATGTTTTCCCTCAGCGCAAATCCTGACTTCGGGCCTGTCAGTCGCCAGTACGACCATGCGGGTGCAACCATCGTTCTTGCCTACCTGCTCCTGCTTGCTTCGGGCGCCGGGGCTTTGTGGTTGACAGCGGCTAGGGTGCGTGCCATGGAGGCTGAATCATGAGCGTCCTGGAGTTGGACGATGTGACTCGCCGCTACGGCGACGCCGTGGCAGTCAACCGGGTCAGCCTCAGCATCGATCCCGGTGTCACGGCACTCGTGGGCCCCAACGGTGCTGGCAAGAGTACCCTGGTCAAGGTGGCCACGGGGCACGTCAAGCCCAGCTTGGGTCGCGTTCGGGCATTTGGCCAGGGCGTCTGGGACAACCCGGCCGTGATGGCCCGGATGGGCCTCGTTCCCGAGCAGGACGCGTTCTACGAGTACCTGAGCGGCATCGAATTCGTGTCAACCCTGGCGCAATTGCAGGGCCTGGCACCCGTGGATGCCCGCGATCGCGCCGAGGAGGAGCTGCGGCGTCTCGGCCTGACGCAGCAATTGGATCAACCGATCCGTGGGTACTCCAAGGGCATGCGCCAACGCGTGAAGCTCGCCCAGGCCCTCGTTCATGAGCCAGAACTGCTGTTTCTGGACGAACCCCTGCTGGGCTGTGATCCCATGGCAAGGCTGCGGATCCAGTCACGGGTTCGCGAATTGGCTCGGGGCGGCTGCGCGGTCCTGTTGTCGAGCCACATCCTGCCCGAGGTCGAGAGGCTGACGCGCGATATCGCGGTGCTTGTGGGCGGCCGATTGGTGGCCCGGGGCGACGCTGGCCTGGTTCGCGACGAGATGAGCCAGATTCCAAGTCGCGTGCGCCTTGAATGCATGAAGCCGCGAGCCGCCGCTGCGGTCCTCGTCAAGTGGGACGAGGTCACCAGCGTGCAAGTGGCGCCACGAGCAGTTGAGGTCGCCACGTCCAGCCTGCGGGCCTTGCTGGAGCGCGTCCACGCAGCCCCAGGCGGATGGGGCCTGACGGGCCTGGAGACCTTGGACGCCGACCTGGACAGTTTGTTTGGCTACCTGGCGGAGGCGGCCTGATGCTCGTCCATCGCGGCCTGGTCCGGTTCGGTTTCGAGCAACTGAAGCGGACCCGCAAGACTCGCTGGGCGATCATCGTCAGCCTGGTGCCATTACTGGCGGGCGTGGCGTTGTTCTTGAGCGACATGCGGCAAACGGATCCCTTTGGAGCCGATTTTCCCTGGCCTTCCGCTTTTGCCGACCCTGTTGCGTTCATGATTCTGGGCGGCACCGTTCCCTTCGTGAGCCTGCTGCTGGCCAGCGGGTTGGTTGCCGACGAATCCGAAGACCGGACGCTCAGCTACCTGTTGGTTCGGCCCATCAGTCGCCGCAGCCTCTACTTGTCGCGGCTGATCCCGCTGGCAGCCACCAGTGCCGCCCTGGCCGCGTTGCAGGTGCTGCTGTTGGCTTTGACGCGCTTGTTCAGTTATGTGGCGGTGGCCTCCGGCGCCCCCGTCGCGTCGCTTAGCGGCGAGTCCACCATGAACGGCGCCTTGGCTGTCCTTTTGCTGACACCGATGGCTGTGCTGGTGGCCGCCTTGGTGGGCGTGTTGTTCACGACGATCTTCGGCTTCATCAGCCTCCTGTCAACGCGGTACCACGTGTACATCAGCATCGGCGTCTTCGTGGCCTGGGAGCTTCCGTTTGGCATCTCGCTCATCGGCGGCCCCGGGTTCTTCACGGTCCTGTTCCATGCAGTCAGTGCAGTGTTCTGGTTCGCGCCGGATCAAACCCGTGACGGCCTGAGTCACCCCTTTACGGCGACCCTTTGGCTGCTGGCAGCCACGGCGTTGTGGCTGTGGCTCGGCTTGCGGCGCGTGGAGCGCCAGGACTTCCCGGTTACCAGTGCCGCGACGTAGAGCGCTGCGCGCACGTTACGCCATCCTGCGGGGCGCCAAGCGAACCGCGTAAGTTTCGGCGGCGCGCCGCACGCCCTCCTGCCAGTCGTCGCCCTCGCCAGCTTGCAGGATGGCGCGCCCCACGTTGACGACAGCGAAGCGCCCCCGGGTGTCGCCACCACGCTGAATGGTCTCGGCTGCGTCGGCGCCCTGGGCACCCACGCCCGGAATCAGCAGCGGCACATCGTCGCCACACAGGGCGCGCACTTGCGCCAGTTCGTCCGGGTACGTGGCGCCGGCCACCAGGCCCAGGTTGCCGTAGGTGGGCTGCCACTCTCGCATGGCCTTGGTGGCGATGGCTTGCCAGAGCTTGGTTCCCGCTTGATCGGTGGGAAGATCCTGGAAGTCGCGCGCGCTCGGATTGCTGGTGCGTGCCAGCAGGAAGACGCCCTTGTCCTCGTATTCTGCGAACGGGGCCACGCCGTCGAGGCCCAGGTAGGGGTTGACGGTTACGGCGTCGGCACCCAGTTCGTCGAAGCTGGCTTCGGCGTACTTGCGGGCCGTGTTGCCGATGTCGTTGCGCTTGCCGTCCAGGATGACCGGGAGATCCATGGGCATGCGTTGGATTGCTTGGGCTAGTGCTTCGTGGCCAATTTCGCCCAGAGCTTCAAAGAACGCGGCGTTGGGCTTGACGGCGCAGGCCACATCGGCCACGGCGTCTACCACGCCCAGCAGGAATTCCAGGGTGTCCTCAGGTTGCAGGTCTGCAGGGTAGTGTTCCGGGTCAGGGTCCAGGCCGACGCACAGCCAGCTTCCGGCGCGTTGCGCGCTGGCGGCGAGGCGGTCGTTGAAGCTCTCCATGGGGCGGCCCACATGGGCGCTGCGCTTGATGGTTGCGGCGGGCGGGACTCCTTCGACGGGTAGCCAAACTGCACGATCCCTAAGTTATAAGCCACCCGACCCGGCATGGCTCCCATAATGGCACTCGAAAGCACCCTGGCCAAGCCCGGCAAGAAGGCGCCTGCCATCGACCTAGGACTCAGCGAGACGGACCGCCAAGCCATTGCCCATGGCTTGGAGGCTGTGCTCGCGGACACCTTTACCCTCTACCTGAAGACCCATGGCCACCACTGGAACGTTACCGGACCCCTGTTCCAGACGCTTCACGAGTTGTTCGAGGAGCAGTACAACGCCCTATGGATGGCGGTGGACGACATCGCGGAGCGCATTCGTGCGTTGGGTTTCAAGTCGCCCGTGGGATACGATGACTTTAGCCGCCTGACCAGCATCAAGGACCACGCCGGACCCAACTCCGATGACGCCGAGATGGTGCGGGATCTGGTGGTGGGACACGAGACACTGGTTCGTACGGTTCGCAAGTTGTTGCCCGCTGTGGAGTCGGTCCATGACGAGGTGACCGCCGATTTGCTGATTCAGCGATTGGCGTTCAGTGAGAAGACTGCGTGGATGCTGCGCAGCATGCTCCAGTAGCCAGACCGGGCATTGGGGCCGGGTTGCTGATCTCGGCGTGCGGAAAGGCATCGGGCGTCAGGTTGACTGCTTCGGGCGGCCGGTCTGGGGCCACACGCGTGAGCATTATCCCGGTTCGCCCCCAAAGGTCCGCCTGCATCGGCTTGAGGGATCCCTTGGGCGCGGGGAGTGGCCGGTGCGCTACGGCCCCCGCTTTGCATGCAATTTTTCCGATGATTTTCCCCCCAGCCCCGTTTTTCTCCAACTATAAGAAAATTTTTCTCAAAATACCGAGATGCGCAACCCCTTGGCTTCCAATGGAAACACACCATCGCCACAGGCACCCATTCCCGCATCCGACACCCCCTACTCGGGCCGACGGGACGCCCCGCCGTACGAGAACGGCTAAACAGATCAACCCGGTCCATGCGCCGGTTTGGAATGGATCCCGGTGAGCGCTTACAGGCAATCCTGTCAGGAATCATGCGTTGGTCGGCCAATCGGGCCTGGGGTGTCGTGGCCGTCGTGGCCCTCATCACCGCAGGCTCCGTCGGCGTCCTGCTGACTGTCGAACCCAACGTCGAGACCGACATCCAGTCGGGCTACTTCGCCACCGACGACGAACAAGCCAACTTCTTCCGCGAACTACGCGAGCGAGTCGCCGGCGTCAACTCCGAAATCATTTACTTCGAACTCAAACAGGGCGCACAAGCCCCCGACGCCGACGATCCCCGTTGCGTTCAGGGCCAGGCTGACTGCCCCATGATCCCGGTCACCAACGTCACGTCCATGGAGGCCCTGCGCGCCCAAGAAGAGGTGTTCTCCTTCGTCAAACAGGAATTCATCGAGCGCACCAAGTCCGACGAATACCCGGAAGGCCTGAACAAGGTGCTCAGCCACACCAGCCTCCCCTACTTTGAGAAGCTCATCTACAAGCAGTTCCCAGGCGGCTGCTTCTGCCTGGCGCCCGACGAGGCCCAGCACAACGCAGCCCAGGAACTGCTGTCCCAGGCCGACTCCACTGGCTCCATCGCGCTCTATCGATCCGACGACTTCCAGGCGTCCGTGATGTTCATCATCTACGACCCGGACACCTCGGCGCTATCCAAGAAGGAGACGGGCGGACTCATCAACGAGATCGTGGAGGACTACCGGCACATGGCCATCGGTGAAACCGGGGCGTCGGGCCTCGGCAAGACCGTCGACCTCTGGGAGGACGCCTACTTCGATTCCTGGGGTGTCCAGTCATGGATCTACCGAATCGATCAACAGGTCGAAGAGGAATCGCAGATCTTCATCGCTGCCGTCTTCGCCTTCCTGGCCGTCACCCTGCTGTTCCTCTTCCGCAACGCCAAGCGCGCCGCCATCGGTGTCAGCACGGTCGCCATCATCCTCGTGTGGACCCTGGCCGGCATGACGCTTGGCGATGTGAGCATCGGATTCGTATCCATGGCGATGTTCCCGCTGCTTCTGGGCGTCGGCGTGGACTACGTGATCCATATCATCAATGAGTTCGGGGTGGAACGGTCCCACGTGGCCACCAGCGACGAGGCCTTCGACCTGATTGGCCGGCGCGGCGCGGTGGCCCTGTTCATCAGCACCCTGACTACGATCACCGGTTTCGTGGTGATGATCAGCAGTACGAGCCCCATGATCGTGGAGATCGGCACCGCCACGATCCTTGGCATCGCGAGCATCTTCATTCTGTCGGTCACCCTTCTGCCGGCCCTCCTGCACCTGTCGGTTCGCAACGAGGCCAAGGAAGTGTTCAGGCCCAGCGTAATCATTGGACGCATCGCGTCGGCGGCCGGCCGCAACAAGCCGGTCACGATCGTTGTCCTCCTGCTGGCCACCATCATCTTCGCGTCCTTCATTCCCAAGACCGAGTACGTCATCGGAACCGTCGAAGTGAACCTGCCCCAGAAGGAGCTGTGGACGCACAAGGACAACCGCTCCCACATGCTGGACATGTACGAACGGTTCCAGGTGAAGATCGAGTCCGTCGGTCAGGAGACCATCATCACCAAGGCCAGGGAGCCTGGAGGGCTGGCAACACAGG
>JBFJVP010000046.1:0-11845 GCA_041624075.1 Thermoplasmatota archaeon
GCCGCGAGAGCCAATAGTCGATCCGCCATTGCTCACCTTGCTAGCATGTAGGCCCGACCTTCAGTTCGGCTTCTGCCTCCTCCAAGGTGCTGAGTGCGCGGCTCATGCCTTGAATCGTATTGCATACATCGTCTGGGTCGTGCCACAAATATTCTTCGCGCACGGGGGTGGCGCACCATGACCTTCCAACCGTGACGGGAGCTGAACTACACGTATCGCCGACGTGGTTGTCTGTCCACTCCACGTACACACGCTGAAAATCCGCTGTACCCGTCCCCCAAGTTGTGAACTTGTAGCAGACGAGGCTGGAATTCCCTCGACAATTGGAATCGTGGGCTTGGGAAACCGTTCCCGTAACGTCGACGCAGACTTCGCCAGCGCCTCCCACGAGGCGCTCACATTTTCTTTCCAGCGTATCACTTTCCGATCCGGCGGTGCCCACTTCCATGGACAAAAGGCCTACCAATATCAATCCAACAATAGTCAACTTAATATATTTCACTTACCGCTTGCCCACGTACCAAGACCGGGACGGTTCGCCAACAGGAAAGAGGTTTTTTTTAGGTTCTGGTCGCAAGGAAGTGGCAATCCCTCCGGGCCAAACCGGGGTCCACGGGGGCGACGCATGCCGACATGGAGCGCCAGGCCTGAAGCCCGGAGGCGCCTCGACCGGCGACGGGGCGCCTTGTGGCGGGCAGACAGTGATCGGCCGGCGGTGGCCCTGCGTGCTGCTGTCAACTGCCATGGCCGGCCATCGCCGCGACGCTGCAGGATGGATCGCCACTTTGGGATTCTCCATGCATTGGTTCACGGATCGACAGGTTGCATCGGACCGCCTGTCGCCGTGCACCCGCCCTCGGGACTGTCGGTGTCGTCGATGGCCAGGAGCACGATGGCGCGATTGTGCCCATCCGCATAGCCGTGACGACGCGAACCGAACAGGCCTTGGCGTGTTCCAATCTTCACCCCGACACGGTTCAATAGCCGTCGCGGGGTGCCGCCGCAATGGCAAACGCCCTCGAAACCAGAGGCCTGAGCAAGCGCTACGGCAACGTACACGCGCTACAGTCCGTGGATCTCAGCGTCCCCAAGGGAGAGGTCTTCGGCTTCCTGGGCGCCAACGGCGCGGGCAAGACCACGTTCACCAAGTGCGTCACGGGCTTCGTGCGCCCCGACAGCGGCTCGATCCATGTCCTTGGCGTCGACGCGCGCACCAACACCACGCGGGTCAACGAACACATCGGCCTGGTGCCGGACCAGTACGACTTCTACAGCAACCTGACCGGCCGCCAACACCTGGACTTCTACGGCCGCCTGCACGGCATGGACAGCCGCACCCGCCGCGACCGCATCGGCGAGGTGCTTGCCCTCGTGCGCATGGAGGAACGCGCCGACACCCGCGTCAAGACGTACAGCCACGGCATGAAGCAGCGCACCTGCATCGCCCAGGCCATGCTGCACGACCCGGACATCATCTTCTTCGACGAGCCCACCAATGGCTTGGACCCCAAGGGCGCCTACGAGTTGCGGGAGATGATCAAGGGCCTGGCGCGCCGGGGCACGACTGTCTTCCTGAACAGCCACCTGCTGCATGAAGTGGAACAGGTCTGCCGCCGGGTTGCCATCCTGCAACGCGGCCGGGTCCTGGCACTCAGCGACGTGGCGGAGCTGCGCACCCGCTTCGGTGGCGGCGGCAGCGTGTCGGTGCGGGTGCTCAACCCGTCTTCGGCCCTGCTGGATGTGGCGGCCAAGTCGTTGGACGCGCCGCCTACCACCGATGGTGAATGGCTGGTCTTCAGTGCTGACGATGACGCCACCGCCAAGGTGGTCACCCAACTGGCAGCCAAGGGGGCGCGCATCGCCGAGGTGCGGCGCGACGCCGCCAGCCTGGAATCCGTGTTCCTTCAGTTGACCGACGAGGGAGGTGCCTGATGTTTGGTCGAGCCGTCTTCGAGATCGCCCGCAAGGAGGTCCTGCAGCACATCCGCACCAAGCGCCTGCTCATCATTGGCAGCTTCTTCCTGCTCGCCCTGATCCTGTTGACCATCGTGGTTCCGGTGGCATTCCTGGACCTGTCGCCGGATGGGTCGTTCTTCGGGGAATCAGAGTTCAGCCTGGAGAACGGTGTTCTGCTGTTCTTCCTGACTGGCTTCTTCTTCCTGAGCGGCTACTTCTACATTCAACTCCTGCCGTTGGTTCTCACGGCGGACGCCGTCTGCTCGGAATGGAACAGTCGCACCATCTTCCTGTTGCTGTCCAAACCCGTGTCCCGAAGCGCCTTCGTGCTGGGCAAGTTCATTGGCTCCTTCTTCACCGTCGCCGTCACGATGGTGGTCCTGCTGGTACTCGACTACCTCCTGCTCCAGCCCCTCCTTCCCGGTGGGCCCGACGGCAGCGACATCGCCGGCTTCGCAGGAGCCCTGGGCATCCTGTTGCTGGGCGTGGGCTCCTTCACGGCCTTCGCCCTGTTCCTGTCCACGCTCACCCGCTCCACGGTCGCCAGCATGATCCTCGCCATCACGTCCTGGATCATCATCTTCCCCCTGCTGGGACGCCTGGACCTGTTCATCGCGCTGGCACGCCACGGCTCGGAAGCCTTCAGCATGACCAACGAGGAGGCCGGCATCGGCTGGTCCCAGTACCTGAGCCCCGCCGAAAGCATGGACGTGGCCAGCAACGTCTTGGTGGGCAGCACCGAGGACATTGGCTTCCTGGGGGACTTCCTCAGCGGCGAAGCCAACGTCGGCCTGTCGATCTTCGCCCTGCTGGCGCAGACCGCCCTGTTCCTGGGCCTGGCGCTACTGGTGGTGCAACGCCGCAACTTCGAATAGCACCAGCAGCGGCCCGGGGGGCCGCACGGGTTACTGGGCTTCCACCAGGATGGAGCGCAGCGCATGGGCATCGGGCGCCTGATTGAAGGCGACCCGGAGCCGCTTGGCGCCAGGGCTGCCCTGCACGAAGCGGCCAGCTTGACGCCGCAAGTCACCGATGCGCGTGATGCCGGCAACCTGGGCACGCTCCAGGTAGGTATCCAAAGCCACCAGTCGCTCCTCCAGGGTTGGCCCCTCGCCCGGGTCCAAGCCGTCCAGGGCCCTGCGCAGGCGTCCAAAGATGGTGGGGTCGTGCATGGCCGCCCGGCCGATGAACAGCCCCGCGCACCCGGTCTGCTCACGCATGGCGACCGCTGCTTCAGGCCCGGTCACGTCGCCGTTGCCAACCACGGGGATATCCAGGTGCTCCACCATCCTGGCAATCGCGTCCCAGTCCGCCCTGCCGGAGTAGCCCTGCACCACGGTGCGTCCGTGCAGCGTCGCCCACGCTGCACCCGCGGCTTGCGCCTGCTCCCCCACTTCCAGGAACGTGCGGTGCTCGTCGTCGTGGCCCAGTCGCAATTTGATGGAAACCGGCACCTCTGGCGCCAGCTCTTCAGCCGCCGCCACGGCGCCCCCAATGACCTCGCCAGCCTTGACGGGATCCCGCAACAGAAACGCACCTGCGCAGGCACGCAGGACCTTGGGGCTGGGGCAACCCAGGTTCAAGTCGATGAAGTGGGGCCGACGCTCTGGCTCCACGCTCAGCAGGCGCTGCACCGCCTGGGCCATGGTGTCGGCCTCGCCAGCCATCAACTGGACGCCGTAGGGCGCCTCGCCGGGCCAGGGTTCAACCATGCGCCACGACGCCTCGTTGTCATGCACCAGGCCTGCAGCACCCACCATTTCGCTGCACGTCACGTCGGCGCCCCAGTCCCGGGCCAGACTGCGAAACGCCGCGTCCGTAACGTCCACCATGGGACTCAGAAACAGGGGCGTGTCGACGCGCTGGCCGGCCACCTCCATGCTTACACCTCGTAGAATTCCGACCGCCGTCGCCCGACGTCCACATCGATCTGGTCGAGTGACTCATCTTCGTCAACGGGATCATCGGCACTCCAATCGATCTCCGTGGCATCGGCTTGTGCCTCCGACTCCAAATCGTCGGCGCGGGCGCCGTCGCTGGCGCCACGCGGCGTATCGCTCGGCGCATTCTCCCGGGCAACGGGGCCCGTGGCTTCAACGACGAAGCAGCGCTCGAATCCACCACGGCGCTTCAACTTCGCCTGCTTGACTTGCCGCAACGCGTCCCGGTCGTAGCCTCGGACCCGAATCAGCGCCTCCAGCGCCTCCAAGACATCCGCGATCTCCTCCTTCTCGGCGCCCTGGCTCGCCCGCTCCAATTCGGCCGCCTCCTCTGCCACCTTGCGCTTGAGAAACGCCGGGCGCTCCTTCTCGTCCAGTTCGCGAAACAGCACTTCGTGGCCAGCCTCCCGGACCAGGCGCGGAATCTGGTCCCGCACCAGCCGCCCGGCAAACGGCCGAACATCCTCGTAGAAGAGCCCCAGCGCCTCCTGCAATTCGTCACCGCCGCCCAGCTGGGCGCGCCGGGTCAGGCACGCGGCCAGAACCGGGCCAAGCGGTGCGCTGCCATGTAGGCCCAACACCGGCTTGCCGATGGAGAAGGCATGCGATGCTGCTGCAGCCGTTTCGGCGTCCACGATGCTACCGTCCAGCACGGCCACCACCGCATCGGACTCCTTGATTGCCACCAGGCCCTCTTCCGGGTGCGAAACGGCGTGCCCGTCGCCCTCCAACTGCTGCGCGATGCGACGCAACAAGCTTCGCTCTGCCAAGCCCACGGCAGGTCCAGCCAGATAGAAACGGGCCACGGCGCGGCCAAGGCGCCGTAGCTTTAACGGATTTGAGGGCACGCACGCCGCCCACGCCCGACGCGGTGCGTCACCTCGGCCCCGGCCACCCCCGTTGCACGTATCGCTCCGGCAATTGCAGTGATCCAGTGCAGAAAGCTAAGTATTGGCAGTGACCCAGCATGTAGTGGGCCCTGCCCGCAAGCGATCACCACTCCGAGGGAGAGGCTGAATGAACTGCAACGAACTCATCACCACCCTGCCGCCGGTCAACGAATCCACCCAGCGCGTCCTGTGCGAGCTGGCCGAACACCAACCCCTGACGGGCAAACAGCTGCGCGAAGCCACAGGGCTGGCGCGCCGCACCACCTACGCCGCACTGCAAAAGCTGCGGCAACTCGGGATCCTGCGTGAGCAGTTGAGCTTGCGCGATACCCGGCAAACCTACTACTGGGTCGAACCGAGGCGCCAGGCGGCCTTGTAATCGGCAACTGGCCTTATTCCTTGCTTAGGCCCAAAACCTTGAAGGCGTGCCGCTCAACTGAAACCATGTGCGTGCCTGGATCTTGGTGACGTTTGTGTGCTTCGGCGGCTGGAGCGGCTGCGTGTCCAGTGACGACCCATCCCAGTGGCGGGAGGGCAGCGCCGTGTACGAGGATCAAGACGGCCACCGCCTCACGTTGCGCATGTACGGGCCGGTGGACGCGCTAGATGCGTACGGCCGCCGCGTCGAAGCGCACGTATTTGAGCAGGCGCCACCCCCGGAGCGACCTTACCAGGGGTACAATCGGCACGTGCTGGATCCTGATGGGCGCCAGGCAATGGTGCTGCTGGAATGCACCGCGATGTCCACTGTGTGCCATAGTGGCCACTACGCCGACTGGAGCCGGGCCGGGGGCTTGCCACCGTACGGTTTTGGCTACCCCCACCTGCTGGAACGGGACGGCGGCTTGTTTGAATCGCCCGAAGCAGGCTCGGCTGGCGGCGAGGTCGATCTGGCCACCAAGGTCTCCACCGTTGACGGTCGCCTAACGATCACGGTCCAGAGCCCGGAGGACCACCGCTACGCCTTCCGCTGGGATGGCACGTTCACTTACGATGCCAGCCCGTTTCCCGTGGAGATGGTGGTTGACTACTCATCCACTACGTCGCGCTTCACACGCATCAGCGTCGAATCCGGGCCACCGCTCGCCCCACTGGAGCCTTGGCCCACGCCCCCCGCGCCCGCCACGAGGGCTTCCAACCCGTTTCCTGGCGCCGAGGATCCCGTGGAAGGGTTGAGCGTTCCACCCCTTGCCTACTACGAGGCCCTCCTCGACGAGTCGGAGGAGGCGCGCCGCCTCGCGCAAAGCCACTGCTTTGTCGGATTCGAGTTGCGCGTGGAACCGCCCCGCTCCGATGGGTTGCTGGGCATCGTAGAAGAGGACGGCTCCGAGGCGATGTTTTCGTTCCAGGATGGCACACACAAGCGCACCTGGACCGTCCAGCGCACCCAAACGGCGGGTTTGGCGACGTTCCGCGTGCACGAAACGGGCAGCGGCACTGGCTTCGGCGGGTGCCCCGGACAACCCCCGCCGGGAGCTCCAATCCAGCAGATCATGGCCGACGCCACGCCGCTGCTTGCAGGCAGCCATTTCTGGTACGGTTACAGCGCACCGGCGCATTCTGACGCCGGCGTCGTGCCGGCCGGCTTCATGGCCCATGCCTATGGCGACGAGATTGGCGACTTCGGTGGCAGCGTTCGCCACGACGCCGCCACCGGCGCCTGGCACCACATGGAACTGCCGCCCGAGCGCATGCGGGAGTTGGCGCCTGCGGGCCAGCCCCGGTGAATCCGGCCACCAGGCCCAGCGGACCTGCGCCGCCAGGACAGCGTCTTCTCCCGTCGCTTACCCGTCCCAGTGGACGCTACGGCGCCAGTCGATCCCGACGGTCCTCGCGCCGATCTTCGGCACCAGCGGCGCATGGCGCTTGTGTTCGCTGCGGCGCACCATCGCTTCGATGCGCATGACGCCGTCCAAGTCAATCCCGGTGCGGCGGGCGATCTCGTCGGGACTGGTGTTCAATTCCATGCCCTTGAGGATCCGGTCCAGGTCCCCGTACGACATGCCAAGCTCCTGTTCGTCGGTCTGGCCTGGGTGGAGCCCCGCCGACGGCACCCGCTCGATGAGTACGTCTGGCAGCTTCAGGTAGCGGGCCAGGTCCCACACCTGGGTCTTGTACAGGTCCCCGATGGGCTCCAAGTCGACGCCGCCGTCGCCGTGCTTGGTGAAGTACCCCACCAGGAGCTCGGACTTGTTGCCTGTGCCGCACACCAACCGGTTGCGGCCCTGGGCCTCGGCGTAGAGGAACATCATGCGGGCACGGGCCTTGGCGTTGCCATGCACGAAGCGGTCGGGCTGGAAGCCCAGCGCCTCTTCCAAGCCGGTCACGATGGGCGTGATGTCGCGGGTGACCGACTCAATGCCCAAGTGGTGGCAGAGCAATTCGCCGTGTTCGACATCCAGGGGATTGGACTCCCGATGGGGCATGCGGATGCCCAGTACTCTGTCGGCACCAAGCGCACGCACGCACAAGGCGGTCGTCACGGCGGAGTCGATGCCGCCGGAGATGCCCACCACAACGCCGTCGGCGCCCGCTCCTGCCACATGGGCGGCGAGGAAGCTCTCGATGATGGCACACCACTCCTCTGGCGCCTCAAGGGTCTGGAAGGGCACGGCGATGCGAGTCCGCAGCCGCTCTTGGGCGTTGTGTGACCGGCCATAGGCCCGGTTGCCGCCCACCCACCACGCTGGTCATTGTCCCACGCAGAGGCCCTGCACCGCCTTCATGCCCAACAGTGGGGCGGCCTTTGCTGAGGCCGGTGGCCCCCTGCGATTGCAGGCTAAAGCCGCGCCACGATTCTTATACAGTACGTGGTTGGGGCATGGTATGCGTTTTGCATTGCGCGCCACGGTGGCGTTGCTGATTGTCGCCAGCCTCCCGACGTTCGAGGCCGCCCCCGGCGATCTCGTCGGCTCCGGGTACATCGAAATCGGCGGGCCGGCGCTTGGCAGCGGGATCTTCGCGTCCCCACAGCCGCCGGCACCGGGCCAAGACGATGGGGAGCCCAGTGCGTTCTGGCTGGACGTCACCCCTGGCATCTGGGTTGAAACCCGCACGACGACATCGGCAGCCACGGGCCTGCCGCACGCGTGGGCCGAGAGCTACGACATCAACATCCGCGTCTGGGGCCAGATTCGGGAGTCCGGCGGGGGCTCCGTTTACGACTCCTGGGGCTTCTTCGCCACCTGTGAACTGCCCACGGCCGAGGAGGTTTGCCACCTGGCCCGTGCGCCCAGCAGCAGCGGAGGCTACACCTACACTTACACGGCCGAGAAGATCTTCGTGGTGGCCGCCCGCGGCATCGACCTCAACGTCGAGGTCTACGAGATCGCCCAAGGCGCCAACCCGCCGGTGCCCCTCATCGACCAGGCCCGCCATGTGTTGTTCCCGCCGGAGCCGGAGCCGGGCCCCCGCACCCAGACGTTTGAGCTGACGGCGGCCCACATACTGGCCCAGTACGGGTATGACTTCCTGGTCAGCGGCCCGCCGTGTACGGTGCGCATCGACCACCTGCAGCCGGACACGGGCTTCTACCTGGAGAACATCGAGGGTGCGCACTGGGATATCCGGTTCTTCTCATACGACGGCAGCTGGGAGTCCCACGTCTCGGACTTCCACGGTGCGGGCGACGACTGGGGCAACGTCCCCGCCACCGCCGACTGGGCGTGCGCCGAGTTGGAGGGCGACTTCACGCCGCTGACTTCGTTTGCGTACACGGATGGCCTGGCCAAGCGTGCCAGCACCGACCATTCGACCCTGTCGACGTACCGGGTGTACCACGGCTAGCCCCCGAAACCCCCAAGCCATCCGCCTGGCTCGCTAGGCTGTGAAGGTCGCCCTGCACGCTGCCCAGCCCCGTCTTGGCAACGTCGCTGCCAACGTGGACGCCGTCGTACAGGCTCTTGCCGCCCGCGACGCGGAGCTGCACATCCTCCCCGAGATGTTCCTCACGGGGTACAACATCGGCGACGACGTGCAGCGCCTCGCCTTCGATGACCAGGATGAGCGCCTAACGCCGCTGTGCGATGCCGCCAGGGCTCATGGCGCCCACGTGATCGTTGGCGCCCCCCGCCGGGTCCGTTCAGGCATCACGCGCAATGCGGCTGCGTGCATTGACACGGAGGGAGACGTCACCTGGATCGACAAGCGGGTCCTTCCAACCTTCACCACGTTCCGGGAGGGCCTGTTCTTCGGCCCTGGCGGCCCCCAGCCGGTCTGGCGCACCCGCCTCGGCAACATTGGCGTCGGCATCTGCTACGACCTGTATTTCCCCGAGTTCCACAAGGCGCAAGTGCTCCAGGGCGCCGATGTGCTGGTCAACATCAGTGCCAGCCCCAGCAGCAGCCGGCGCTTCTTCGAGGCGCTGCTGCCCGCCCGCGCCATCGAGAACGCCGCCTTCATGCTGTACAGCAACAACGTGGGCCCCCAGGATGGCCTGGTCTTCTGGGGCGGCAGCGCCGGCTTCGGGCCGCGCGGTGAAATGCTGGGCCAGCAGCCCCCGTATGAAGCCGGTACCACCGTCGTCGATGTCGACTTGTCCGACTTGGATGCCGCACGCCAGTTCCGCCCGACCATTCGCGACTCGTCGACGACCTGGTCGCCGGGTGGCTGATGCGCTGCGTCGCCCTCCTGTCTGGTGGCAAGGACTCCGTTGCTGCCATCGATGTGGCACGCCAGCGCGCCTGGGATGTGCCCGTGGCGTTGTCGATCCTGCCCGCCGAGGACGACGCCTGGATGTTCCACACGCCCAACCTGGACGTTGTACGAGGCATCGCCCAGTGCCTCGACGTGGAACTCGTCCAAGCGCCGTGCCGAACCGGGCCTGAGGAAGAAGTCGAAGATCTGGAGGCCGCCTTGGCCAACCTGCGGGATCAATGGGGCGTCGACGCCATCATCAGCGGTGCTCTTGCCAGCGACTACCAGCGCACGCGCATCGACGCCATCGGCCACCGACTCGGCTTGAAGACCTTCGCGCCGCTATGGCACGTCGAGCCTCAACAATACATGCGGGGACTTGTAGCAGCTGGCTACGATATCCGCTTTGCCCGGGCCGCAGCCGACGGTCTTGGCCCTGAATGGGCCGGGCGCAGGCTCGACACCGCAGCGCTTGACGAATTGGCCGCCAATCCCGCCCGGCCCCATATAGCGGGGGAAGGGGGGGAATTCGAGACCCTCGTGCTTGGCGGGCCGGGCTTTTCCGGCCGGGTCGTGGTCGACCAGGCACGGACGGTCGCCAGCGCCAGCCGCAGCACCTGGATCGTGGAACAATGGCACGTCGATTCTGCCGGTTCGGCCAGCCCCTGACCATGGGCTGGCCAAATCAATGAATTAACAAAACAGACGGGATTTTCCGGGTGTTAGGGAACCGCCGCGAGCTCGTTTTTAGTCAAAATGACCACTCTATTTCTTCACACGATGGTAGCTCTAACTCCCAACCATCAGTCTACTCTTGGCGGTTTCATTTACAGAATTGTTTGCTCTTGCCTAAACCTGACTTCCAAGCCTTGCTAATTGCCCTCATGCAGAATCGCATGGCGTGCCCAGTCCTCTGAACCGGAATGGAATTAGGGGTCCTGACCTGTGTGCAGTCTGCGAGAGCAGCCGTTTCCGCCGATGGTGAGCCTGTTAAATGCCAACATTCTTTTGAGCCAGGCTAATCTGCCATCAACAGTGCGTTACAATTGCCAATTCTGCGCGCTCCAGAACCACTCCTTGTCGTTTTTCCTGCTGCTGCCGCAATCATCAATCAATCGCCAAAAGAAATGACATGCGGGCGCCGCACAATCAATAATCAAGAAATTCTTCACTCTTCGCGCACCCGTTGCCGTGCACTGCACCTGTGTGGCCCGACGGGGAAAGGGATGTAGCCATCGGACTGCCGCAGGGTGCCGGAAGAAACGTCAAAGATGGACGATCTCAAAGCCCAGGGGCGCCAGGCTGGCAGCAAGAACGCTGCGATGACACGTCGCGGGATCTGCTTCGGCACACATCAGCGCCACCCGTTCATCCAGCGCGGTGGCCGCCAGGCCTGCCACTGCCTCACCGACGGTTCCCAAATACTGTTCATACGCCTGGGAGAAGGCTAGGAAATCCCCATCTGCCCTGTAAGCGTCACGCATCAACTTGGGCGTACCAAGGCGCGGACGGTGCTCGTACGCCATGCCAGCAGCCGTGAGCGCCTCCTTCAGGCCGGCCTTGCTAAAACCCGGCTTCCTGCTCAAGGCCAAGGCCCGAACGTCGATGACTGTCTGAACTCCCGCTGCCTGAAGATCTTGGATAAACTCAGGCAAGTCGCGGCCCAGATAGCCGACGGTCCAGACGCGTGGCACGCTCGCGGCAGGGAGAAAGCAGCCAAACGCCTTGCCATCCGGGTTTCATCCGGACTTGAGCCCTTACCTTTTGATCCCGACGTTGGATACCAGCAACGAGCAAACATCCGTCATCAGGAAGAAAATTGTGGGGTGTTCGGGTCTGCTCTGGCGCCCCCGTTTCTGTTTTATACCGGGCGCTCAATCCCGAAGGACAGTTTCGTTGGTGGTTGGCTCCGAACCCGAGGTATCTAAAGGGTTCCTGACACGCCAGGGCCGTTGGTTGGGCTCAAAAGGCTCGAATCGCTTCTGCTCGAAGCCAATCCTGCGAATACAGGAGAGGATAGTTTGCACCTTGGTTGGTCGGCCCTGCTTCGCCGCACACAGATCGTTACGATCCTAGTAATCGCCGCAATGGTGTCTCCCATTCCCGTGCTAGGCGTCGGCCTAGCATTGGAGGAGGCTCCTCAAACGGCTCCCGAATTCGAGGTGACAACGCTCACCCCTGCGGACCGTGAGGCCTTCGTGGAGCAATATATGGATGTCTTCGTAAGGGGCAAGGCCCCCATCGAGGACACGCCGGGTGAATATCCGGAATATGCGCCCGAACTCCAGATGGAACTGGTTCAGGACCTCATTGAGGAAATGAAGCGGGACCCGATCTACGCCACCGAGTTGGACCCGGCGCGCGCCGGACCTGCCCTTGGATTCTCCACTCCCGAAGACCCGTTGGTGGACAGTGACGGGAACC
>JBFJVP010000047.1:0-11834 GCA_041624075.1 Thermoplasmatota archaeon
CCAATCTTGTTCACTTGGAGAAAGTATGTTCCTGGTTCCAGGCCACCAAACCCGAAGGCACCGTCGGCATCGGTCTTGGTAGCCAGGGGGTCCCCGACCTGTCGCGGCAGCGTCACGGTAGCACCCTCCACGGGGCGAACGGTCTCGTCAACGACGACGCCACGAATCACGCCCGTGGTTTCCGTCGCACGCACGCCAACATCAGGGCCTTCCTGCAGGGGCTTGGGGGAGTCCCCCGAGCAACCGGCGAGCAGGAACATAAGCGAGCAAGTGAGGACTAACAATCTCATGGCAACTCCAGGATGTAGCCCGCCGGCCAGAGGTCCGGCGGGCTAGTGTAAGGCTTAGGCGTACGTGATGGTGGTCGTCAGGGTGAAGGGCTGCATGAAGGCGGCCCCGACGCCCATGGTACATCCACCGATGATCGGTCGTTCAACGCACGGCAGTTCGACCATGTCGCCAGGGAACACGCGGACGAGCATCTGGTCTCCGGCAGAGAAGCCACCGGGGCCAGGCACATGGCTGGCCGCTAGCGGCGACGAGCCTTGCTCATCCTCCACGTTGACAAGCGTTGCGTCGCCGCTCTTGCTCAGCAGCAGACGCAGTACTTCGCCAGCCGGCGTGGTCGCATCCCATGTGAGGACGGTTTCGATGCTGGTCGGGTTTCCAGAGAACGTGATGTCCTGGATGAACACCGCATCGTCATTGGGCATCACAGAACAAGCCATGAAGCCCACGGCCACGAGGTTGAACCCGCACGTCAGGAAGCCTTGGGTCTGGTAGGTTTCAGTGTACGGTTCAGCGATGGCGCCAGGCGCCATGCATAGGAGGCCGGCAATCAGTAGGGTCGCAAGTGGGATTCGCAATGGTCTCACCGTCCGGAACCCCAAGCGTGAGGATTTGGGCAAAGTGGTCGTTTTGGCCAAATTTCTCGAGGCTTGGGGCGACGGGGTTAGGCAACGGACGATCCGGTTTCAAGGTTACTGCAACCCTGTAGGAAGTGGGAACTCCGCCGCATGAGCCATCTACAGTAAAAGAAAAAAATCAGCTAGTCGGAGGAAGCGGGACGAGGTTTCCAGACGCACCTAGCAGATGCCGGAAAGGAAGCAGCTAGCGTCAACGCCGATGTCCATGAAGCCGTTGAGCAGGCGGCCGGTGCTGTCACCGAGGTCCACGGCGCCGTCGAAGCTTCCCGTCAGGGCACAGTCGAGGTTGGCCTCCCACTCGCGTAGCTGGCGGTCCTCGCACTCATCCTCGTGTTCGCTGGCGGCACCGCTAGGAACCATCATGAGTCCAGCTAGCGAAATGCAGGCCAAAATAGCCAAGATCTTATTCATTGCAATCACTCCGTTCACGCCAAAGGCGCGCAGTGGATGAGAGACCCTGCGCCAGATAACATGTTTTGAACGTGGTCGATTTGATTAAACTCAGCGGTTGCTGGTGCAATACTATTGCAAAAATATGGAAAAACAAAGAACCCCTACAGAAAGAGAGGAGGGGAAGGAGGAGAAAAATTATGCTAACTTTCTAGCAGACGCCGGCAAGGAAGCAGCTAGCGTCGATGCCGATCACGAGGAAGCCGTTGAGCAGGCGGCCCGTGCTGTCGCTGAGGTCAACAGCGCCGTCGGTGGAACCGGTGGTGGTGCAGTCGAGGCTGGCCTCCCACTCGGTGATCTTGCGGTCTTCACAGTCCTCTTCGTGATCGTCGGCCGCAACGCCGGGAACGGCGAGGACGGCCAGGGCCAGCAGGCTGGTCAGGATCAGAGTCTTCATGGTTTTCATGGTTTCACCTATTGTTCTCCGTTTGGATTGTTCAGGGTTTAGAGGGGGTTGATGAAGCCGCAGCCGAGACCAACGAACCGGTCGCAGTTCTCGCGAGCGAAGCTGAGCACCAGGTTGGCAATCGGGGTCACCAGGCCGACGACGAACGCGATGGCGTCGTTGATGTCGCTGATGGCACCGTTGATAGCAGCCATGGCAGCAGCGGCCAGGCTCAGGGCCTCACCGGTCACGAAGGCCTCAAAGGCATCCACGGCAGCCTGAACCTGGGCAGCGAACGCACCAGCGGCAGCGCCGGCGGCAGCGGCGGCGCCAGTAGCGGCGGCGCTGGCGTCAGCGATGGCCTGGCCGGCGGCAGCCATTGCGGCAGCCTGAGCGGCAGCAGCAGCGGCGCTGGCGTCAGCGCCGGCCTGGGCCGCGGCAGCCTCAACAGCGTCTTGCGTGAAGGTGATCGTCGTGACCGCGTCGAGAATGGCCTGGCCAGCGGCGGCTTCGATGTCGGCCTTGGCACCGGCAGCGGCGGCGTTGGCGTCGGCGGTCGCCTGGTTGACCAGGGCGGTCGCGTCGGCGACGGCGGCGTTGACCGTGTTGATCGCAGCCTGAAGGGCGATCAGGGCGGCCGTCAGAGCGGCGCCGGCGGCCTCAATGGCAGCGGCTTCCGCAGCGGCGGCGGCAGCTTCGGCGGCGGTAACCGCAGAGGCGATGGCGGCGTTGGCGGCAGCATCTGCAGCGGCAATTGCAGCGCCGGCGGCAGCACTGGCGGCAGCCACGGCGTCACCAGCAGCGGCACCGGCAGCAGCAGCGGCGGCCAGAGCGGCAGCCTCGGCGTCGCCGGCAGCCTGGCCGCCAGCAGCCAGCGCAGCGTCGCGGAAGGCGGCAGCAGCAATGGCTACCGCGTTGGCCAGGTCAACGGCCTGGCCGGCTGCACCGAAGGCAACCACGCAGGTTTCGTCACCGGCCGTCTTGGCGGTGGTGACCGCCGTATTGGTCAGAGATCCAGGGGCAAAGGGGTTGGGGACCGGGTCCGTGCAGCCTGCCGATGCAGGGGCGGAAACCGCGGCAAGACCGGACATCAATAGCATGCTGCTGATCAGCAGCCCGCGCGTGTACTTTGTCAGCATTTACAAAACTCCTACTTGTGCTTTTAGCGCAACCACCCAGCTTACGCTGCCTTGAAGCGCTTTTTAATCACCCAATTGGATGATCTGGTAACCATACCAGGATCCCCGTCATAGACCTTTCTACCACTTTGGTGAATTGATATCCATTGGATAGGATGGAGTTCACTGCATGTTTTTGCTTGACATGGTGGACGAGGCGCTCAACCACCAATTCGTAAGAGAACAGAGGTGCAACAGCCACTAAAGTCGATTAGAAAATATGCCAAATCGAAAAATGTCCTGGCCAAAGTCGACAATTCGTTTCGCGTCAAAGTGATAGAAATTTGCCTCGTTTTCGATAGCCCCAGAATTTGATTATGGCACGTTGGCCGTGCGGCAGCACGGCCCCAGACCAACGTGGCCACGCTCGCCCCACCGCTGCGAAGCCCAAAAACATGTTAGATAAAATATTCAGTAAGCCGGGCCAAACCGACGACGGCCGCATGGCGGCCGCCAAGCCGCACCGCGAAGACGCATCGCCCACCCCGAGTACAGGAATGGAGTCATTCCACAAGCCTGGGGCAGCCCCATCATCGACCAGCCCCCTCGATCACCTAGCTCCGGCCGGGCGACCCAGACACCTTTACCGAGTCGAGAGCCAAGATCAATTGCAGGAGCAATCGCCCGACCTGCAAGCCTACCGCCGTGTGCGGGCCCACACGCCATGTCACACGATACTCCGGGCCTCCGGTCGCTCGTTCTTACGCCGCCCAAACCGCCCCGTGACAGTTCATCTCTCGAGCGGCGAGAACCCCAAAAAGGGGCACATTTCTGCGACGCTTTTTTTCCACCAAGGCTAAAGATGGCCCAGTCAAAATCGCGGCTGCGGGCGGCGGCACTTCCCACAAGCCATCGGCAGCATGTCCCGAGCATCCTGCAAACAACGGCCAGAGAAGGCTCCATCCAGACAGGCGCCCGCAGCACTCGCTGCACGCGCGCCCGGCCTGGACGCCGAGCCCGCACGCCGGAGCCAGCCGAGCCGCGACTGACCCCATGCGCACGAAGTGGCTCGCAAAGGCCCCAAGCCGCCGGCCCGGCAATGGACCTAGCCTAGGAAGGCTGAGGCACACCCGAGTTGTCGCTGAAACGCCAGCCATCCGGAGGCAGGTAGTTGTAGAACAGGTGCGTGAAGATCGTGAACTCCTGCTGGATGGCAAAGCCCGGCCCATTGGCAAAGCAGGCAACGCCAGGCACACCGTAGCAGTTGTCGATGGCATCAGGAGCCGACGTGCCCTCAATGTCGCCGCTGAAGACACGCAGGACCAACTGGTTGGGGTTGCCCAAGGCCACTTCCGCAGCTTGTGATTCGTTGTGGGTCAACAGCAGGGGCGAAGGCCCGGTGACGTGGGGATCAGGGAAACTGCCCGAAAAGTCACCAGTCTCGTCTGCGTACGAGTGCCACAGCCACATGCGGTCGCTGATCGCCTGGGTCGACGACCAGAACATCTCGGATTGCACCCACTGGGGCGGCCCATCCACCTCAAAGTAACCAATGAACTCGTCATTGGTCACGTTGCCCGTGTAGATGATGGGCTCACCGGGATCATTGGGAAGCGCGCACACCGCCAGCAGCGTCGTCGAGCACTCCACGAAGCCAGCAAACGTCAACTCCTGGACGTACGGCGTTGCGGCGGCGTTCACGCGCAGCATGACCTTCGTCACCGGAGGCGCCGCCACTCCCGCAACCACGTCGACGCTTTGCTGGCTGTCGAAGTACCCCAACTTGCTGACCATAACGAAGTACGTGCCAGGAGGCACCTTGCTGAACCCGAAAGCGCCGCTTTCGCCAGTGGTGGATTCCAGCGTTGAGCCGTCGGGCATGGGGACAGTGACCTTTGCACCCGTCACGGGCCTGATGGCTTCATCCACGACCACGCCGCGGATGGCGCCCGTGTCGTCGGTTGCCTCCACTTGGATATCCGGAGGAATTTCATCCGGACCGGGACCCGAGTCTGACGGGGCGTCGCCCGCGCAGCCAGCAAGGGTCGCAGCCAGCAGCACCAGGGGTATCCAAAGCGTAGACGGCTTCATGAGATAGATGAATTGGTAACGGGGTTTCAAGGTTTGCCGTCGTAACGCTCATGTGTTAAGCTCCCGGATTTATGTGGTTCGCTCGGGACACGTTGACGGGGTGTTTCCCGTGCGGTAATTCCTGGCTCAGGCATTCAAACGCCGCCAGGTTACCCGAGGTACCAAAACCAACCTTGGGGACGCGGCCGCGCGGGGGCCGGAGCCGTCGTGTGAACCGCGGGGCGCGAGACAAGGCTACCCTCACGCAGCATCGAGGCCCAACTCCGTCACCCGTGGCCGCACGCCGCCCTATCCCGTTAGGCACGGCCGGGGCGAACAGGGCCGGTTAGGCGGTCGGCGGCGTGCCACTCTCGGTGAAGCGCCAGTCCGTCGGAGGCACGTAGTTGAAGAACGCGTGAGCGAACACAGTGAACTCCTGCTGAATCGTCGCGCCCAGGCCCGTGGTGCAGCCACCCAGGTAAGGCCGCTCGATGCAGTTGTCTCCGTCCGTGGGGTCGCCAAAGTACGTGCCCACGTCAGTTTGCTCGATGGGCGCGTTGAAGACGCGGATCATGAGGTCATTCTCCGTTCCAACCTTGTAGTGCTCCAGGGTAGTCCGGTTGGCGTTGCCGTACAGCGGCGAGGTTCCCTCAGCATCCACATAGTTGTCGAGTAGAGCCTCATCACCAGGAGCCGAATTCAGCAGCGTCATGCGGTCACCGCTAGCCTGCGTGGAATCCCAGATCAGCTCGGATTGCAGGAACTCCGGAATGCCATCCAACTCGAAGTACTCGATGAAGTGGTCGTTGCCAACGCCGCTGCAAGCGGCAAATCCAACGGCGATGACACTGACTGAGCACTCGATGAAACCGACGAACACGAACTCCTGGAAGTAGGGGGCCGTGGAAGGGTTCACCTGGAGCAGGATCTTCAAAGGCGCCGGGTTCTGGACGCCTGCCTTGACGTCGGTGTTGATCTGTGCTTCCTTGAAGCCAGCCTTGGACACGCGAACGAAGTACGACCCGGGCTTGATGCCGTCGAAGCCGAAGCCGCCGGCTTCATTCGTCGTGGTCTCCTTCGGAGCAGAGCCGTCCAGCAGCACCGATACCTTGGCACCGACAATGGGGCGAATGGCTTCGTCTACGACGACGCCACGAATGATGCCGGTGTCGGCCGTGGCTTCGACCTCAATGTCCTGCAAGCCTTCATCGGTGTCGATCGCGTCTAGGGCGTCGCTGTCGTCCGCGCAGCCCGCAAGGGCAGTCGCAAGCAGGATCAAAGCCAGCGTCAGAGTCTTCTTTGCCGAGGCAACCATGAGTTCGCAGGGAACCTTGGAGGTTTTAACGCTTCTTGCACGCCAACCCCTTAGGGGGAGGGCACGCCGTCGACGCTAAACTGCCAGCCCTCCGGCGGCGTGAAGTGGTAGAAGGCGTGGTTGAACACCTCGTACTCCTGCTGGACCACGGCGCCGAAGCCACCAAAGCCCATGCAAGCGTCGAAGAGTACGGGCCACTTGAAGCACTCCTCGCCAGTGGCTCCGCCGTAGGTGCCGTGGACCGTGTCATCATCGATCACATCGGTTTCCTCACGGTCGGAAGCAAACACGCGCCAGGTGACCTGCTTTCCTTGGCCGATGCCGATCTCTTGCGCGAGAGTCGTGTTAGCCACCATGACGAGGGGCGATTCGCCTTCGGCGCGGCCGTAGCCGACCTGGGTGCCACCTTCGCCGCAGTCGAGGCAAGTGTAGCTCTGGACCAGGCGGTCGCCGAGCGCTTGCGTGGAATCCCACAGCATTTCGGCTTGCAGGAAGTCAGCGGGGCGGTCGAGCTCGAATTCGAAGAGGAACCGGTTGTTGTTGACGTCGTCCGGCAGCAAGCCGCAGGCAGCGAACAGCACGATGCTCAGGGCCGTCGAGCACTCGATGAAGCCCTTGAAGGCGAACTCCTGGAGGTAGGGCGCCGTGGAAGGGTCGGCCTGCAACTGGATGTTCACGGGCTTGGGTCGGCTCACGCCGGCTTCCACGTCCACGTTCACCTGGGCGGGACTGTAGCCGGCCTTGGTAGCACGCAGGAAGTACGAACCAGGGGGAACTTCGCTAAAGCCGAAGGCACCACCAAGGTTTGTGGTGGTTGTGCGCGGGTCGCCGCCCGTGATGAGCAACTCGACCGTGGCGTTGGCCAGGGGCCGGATGGCCGCGTCGACGACGACGCCGCGAATGGCGCCGGTGTCCTTGGTAGCTGTCACGTCAAGCCCATCGAGTGCCGGTTCCGGCTCGTTTGGCTCGCCTCCACCCTTGTCAGCGCAGCCTGACAAGACAGTTGCCAGCAATACCGCGACCGCAAAGGTAGCTCCAGGCTTCAAGTACTTCATGAATCTCCAGGCAGTGGAACTTGCCTTAACGTTTCTTGTACTGCCACCAGCGGGTCGCTAGCCTTCGAGGCGTCCGGATGGTCTGGTGCGGCCTAGTCTCGGGCGCGGCGGATTGCCAGGGCCACACTCGCCAGCATCGCCAAGAGAAGGGCCGGTCCGACTCCGGGGGTGTCGCGGCCTCCCTCAATCGAGTTCGGCTCGAGGCCAGCCAGGGTTGCAGCCATGGCTTGCCCCTTGCTGAAATCGATCCACGCCGACGCGGTGGCGTTGGTGCCGGCGAGATCACCAACATTCACATGAAAGCTCACAACGCCGGAGTCGGGCTTGTCATGCCAAATCCAGAGGTATTGCTCGTTGCCCGGGTCCTGGCGGTGGGCGTGGACCGGCTTGAAGCCATCCGCCAGAACTTCATGCCCGCGCACGGTTCGAGTCAACGCGAAGGCGGCGTCCTTGTTGCCCTCCACGGTGAGTTGCAGGGCATCCCCGTCCAGGCCTGCAGGCCCCCAGGGCGTCGAGGCACGGGCTTCGACCATCGTGGCCTCGCCATCGACGCTTGGCCGCAGGAAATCGATGCGGACCGGGTTGAGCGTCGTCCATTCAAGCCGCGGCCGGAGGTCCTTACTGCTGTGGTGGCGAACGACGTTGGGCATCAGGTAGGCGTCTGAAGGGTCCGGGCACGGAGATTCCATCCGCACATCGATGCGGATGTTGTAGCCCTGGTTCGCGGGGATCTGGCTTTGCTCCAATTGCAGCGCCACCGGGATTTCATACACGCGGCGGCCATCGAAGACCGTGCTGCTGGGCGACCCGGGCGTCAACCCGGTGGGGTCCAACATGACCAACCCGGATTCGCCATGGGCGATGATTTCGCCCGCCTCGTAGGCCTCGTCGTCGACGCTGACGTTGTCGCCGCTGCGCACCGTCGCTGCCACGTTGATGCCTGGCACGAAGACTGGCGCCTCGGCCCCCAGCCCACCGCCAGCCAACTGGGTTTCCAGGTACCACACCGCTTGTGCTGGTGCCGTGTCGTCGAGCAGTGCATCATAGCCCATGCCGCGTGCCGAGCCGGACGGCGTGACGGCCGGGCCATCGTAGTCAATGTCGCCCCAGGCACCGTAACCGTACAACGTGTGGAGTTGCTGGCTGGCAAGGGTGGTGGCCGGGTTGTCGGGGGCGCAGGCACTCATCCAGGCAATGCCGCCGCCTTCAGCCGCGTCGTGACCGGCAGGGGGCGCTTGGGGCGAAATGGGAAAGTCCGCAATTCCGTCCAAGTGGAAGAACAGCGTCGTTGGCGTCGGCGCCACTGGATTGTCCAAACCTGCTTCCTGAGCCGCAGCTGGAGCCACAAGCATGACGCCTGCCACGAGAACCACCAAAGCCCTCATACAAGCCCGCATCCCGACCCCACTCATTAAGCAACGTGGTCGTTTTGACTAGAGGAGGCGCCGGCCTGCGGCCAGGGCAACCAGCGCGCCCAGGCACACCGCCAGCGGCAAGCCCGCTGCATCCTGTCCGTTGACCGCCGCAAGAACCAGAGCCGAATCCGTCAAGCCAACGTTGCGCCCAACTTCAAACGCCGCCGTGCCAGTCGCCTTGGCGGTGCGTTGGTCGTTCCACACCTCCACATGCACCTGGTACACGCCGTCGGCGGCGCCGTCCAGCAGGTACGGCCACACATACGTCACGTCCACCGGATCGCCATACGAGAAATGCCCGTGATGGCGCTGTGCCACGGCGACTTGTCGCAAGCTGGCTGCCGGCGTGGGGCCATCGACGCCCACGGTGATGCCGCCGGGCTGCTCGTCGACATCGTAGCTGCCCCAGGGGCTGTTCATGCTGGTGAGGATCACCAGGTCTTCACCAATAAATTGTGGACGAATGTACTCGATGCCGATCGGGTTGAGCACCGACCACTCCAACCGTGGCAACAGTTCTGGGCTGGCATGGGGCCGCAGCAGGTTGGGCATGAGGTAGTCGTCCTCGTGCTGGCCCGGACCCGAACAGGCCGGATCAGCATCGATCCAAACGTCCACGCGCACGTTGAACCCCTGCTCCTGGCCAAGGATACCGCGCTGGAATTCGAGGGGCAGCTGGAACTCGTACACGGTTCGGCCATCCACATCATGGCTGGGCGGCGCCCCGCCAGCCCCCAGGAAAAATGGACCAACCTCGCCCTCGGCCACCAGATCGCCGTGATTGAACCCATCGGGCCCAATGTTGGGCCCGTTGCCCGCTCGGATCGTCGCGCGCACCTTGACCTCCGGCACGGGCACCGTCACGTCCGTGACGCCCGGAACCGCGGTGGCCTCCATGAACCACGTCAGCGCGGCCGGCGACTCGGTCGACAAGTGCACGTCATCCGCCATGCCTGGCCGCCAGTGCGCTCGCGGCTCATTCTCGGCGGCATAGTCAACGTAAGAAGGAGACGAGTAGCCGTAGAATGAATGGTAGCTCTCGCCCGTGGCACCGCCCAGGGGCGACCCCAAACACCCCGTACTCTGCATCGCCGGCGCATCGTAGGAGTCGCGGGCGAACCCTTCCGGCACCTGGGTATTAACAGGGAAGTCCAGCAAAGCCCCGCGATCCAGGAAGTGGAAGTAGAGGACCGCAGGCGACGGTTCGGTTGGGTTCTGGAGTCCCACGGGCACATCCTCAAGGCCCTCGGCGACGGCCAAGGGAGAGAATAGCATCGCCGAAAGCAGGAGCCATTTCCACACGCGCCACCACCCAGCACGGCAGGGTAACTACCTTGCGGTCACCCCGTGCAACAGTAACCAAAAAAATTTGGAAAAGAAAGGAAGAGGGAGCAGGCTGATTAGGCCTGTCGGCGGCGCAGGGCCACCAAGGCCGCGCCCAGAATCCCCAGCAGGGCAACCAGGCCCACACCAGGACTGTCCTTGTCACCGGTATTGGTGCCAACACCAGCGACCTCCTTGCCATCATCGGCGAAAGCAACGTTCTTGCCGATCTCAAAGGCGGCCTTGCCGGTTGCCAGCGCGGTGTGCTGGTCATTCCACACCTCAACGTTGACGTGGTACACGCCCTTGGCAGCGCCATCCTGCTTGTAGGGCCACACGTAGGTTACGTCCACCGGTTCCTGGTGGAAGAAGTGCTCGTGGTGCCGCTGCACGAAGGCCGCGCGAGCCAAGCTGGCAGCAGGCGTCGGACCGTCAACACCGATGGTGATGCCACCGGGCTGCTCGTCGACATCGTAGTTGCCCCACGGACTGTTCATGCTCGTGTGGATAACCAGTTCTTCGCCCACGAACTGCGGGTGGATGTACTCGATGCGGATGGGGTTCATCACGGCCAAGTCGATTCGGGGACGGAACTCGGGACTCGTGTGAACGCGCACCAGGTTCGGCATGAAGTAGCCGTTCTCCGGCTCCTCGCAGCCAGGGATGCCATCGATGTAGACATCGATGCGCACGTTGTAGGATTCGTCCCGCGTGATCGTGTCGCCCTCAAAGGACAGGGGAACGGCGAACTCGTACACGTGCTTGCCACCGGGACCGGGCTGCGCACCAACGGTGCCCTCGCCACCCGTGTTGTGCGGGTCCAGGGTGAGCGTTTCGGATTCGCCGCGAGCAATGACCGCGCCGGCGTTGAACGCCTCGTCACCCACACTCACATCGTCACCGGAGCGCATGGTGGCGCGGACCTTGACGTTCGGGACGACCACAGGCGCCGTGTTGGGGTCTTGGCCGCCGGGGCTGTTCTCGCCAGCCGAGACCTGGGTTTCCAGGTACCAGTACACGGTGGACGCGTGGCTCGTGTCCAGCTTGGCGTCGAACGAGATGCCGCGCTCCTTGTGGTAGCGGGGACCACCGTTCTCCTCGAAGTCGTACTCGACGTAGCCGGGCGTCGAGTAGCCGTAGTAGGTGTGGAAATCGTTGCTGGTGAGACTGCCGGTGGGCAACTCGGGCGTGCACGACGTGCTCGTCGTGGCGCCACCGTAGGCCTCTCCCTTCTGGTAGCGGTCGTCCGGCTGCTGGGTGTTGATCGGGAAGTCCTGGATGCCGTCGATGTGCATGTAGAGCGTCGTTGGCGTCGAGGTGCTGGGGTTCTTGATGCCCAAATCGCCGGTTTGCGCGCTGCCCGTGGGAAGGGCACCCACGAGGAACAGGCTGGCCAGGCCGACGATGAGCATCCGGCGGATCAGTACCATTGGAATCACGCCTTCACGACCAGCCCCGATGCTTAACCCTTGTGGCAGCTTTGTTCAGACGTTTTTGAGGTGTTGGCGGCGTTTCAGGTGGCCCCCCAACAGGAGGGCGCGGGCCTTTGACCATGCCGCCACCGGGCCTAGGTTTTTGACCGGACCGTCGGACCCCACGAGTATCCTATCTATCCACCCCTCATCGGACCGGGGAAGGACCTCCTGGTCCGTGGAGCCGTTGCTGGGCAGACCGTTTCCTGGCCACGGCTGGAGGCTCGCCGCCGTCCTGGCCAAACCCGCCGCCTCCACCGAATCCACCACTTCACTCACGCCCCCGGGGGCTCCGCCCCCGAGGG